>JAYSUY010001158.1:0-7050 GCA_043718855.1 Saprospiraceae bacterium
GGAAAACCTTTTTTTGTAGACTTTATAAATAAATCCACCGACTCTTTTGCTATTCTCCCTATGCTTAAAGCCCCCTCAACCCCACCTGTAAGAACGGTCGAAATAATCTCAAAAGCAACTTGACCTGCTGCATAACCAGCATCTATTGGCCCGTTCCGAAAAGTAATATCCTTGAACCAGCCATCAAATATACTGTAAACCGTCTGAATAATGTTATCCATATTAATGCCGTTAAATAGCGCTTTAAAACTCTCAAATACATCTACCCAATAATTGGCATCGTCTTTCATCTTATTCTTAACCCCTTTCCAAAAAGCACCTTCTTTTGCAATAGAACCAAGAGCATCATAAAACCATGGACTGATGAGGAGTAAGCCTGGTGGGGGAGGTATGTGAGAAATTGCTCCTGCAAGCCCTTTGGACAAGTCATATATGCCCCCTAAGGCATCTAAGCAACTGTCTACGAAGCCACAAGCGGCTCCACCATAAAAAACGGCCTGATCATGTGTATATTTACAAAACAAGCTGTTTTTACATCCTTCTGGCAGGCCACTAATAAAATTTTTCAAGCATCCTGTTACATTTGGTTTCATTCGCCATTTCATATCAATTGTTGGCCAGCCTCCTATGGGGCATTCTGATAGCCTTTCAGAATTATCAACATCGGGCTTGCTGTCAGGCTTCGCGGACCCGTATATGCTGTTTTTATAATCCATATAGGCGGTTTCCAATATTTGATCGGCCTCTTCTTCTGTGAAGGTGCTGCCGAACTTCCATTTGTAGTACAATTTTTTTGTTCCAGAGGCAGGCGAGTAATAGTGAAACCACGCGACCATCTTCTGGGGCATCTGGCTATCGAACGCTGTCTTGGCCTGCTGAAACTTGTTTTGTGTGCCAGGCGAATAGTTTAAGTTGTCAGTCAGGATTACTCCGATAGATATATCATAGGGAGTTTCTGATGCAGCGTCATAAGCCATGTTGTAGAATGACGAGCCGCCAGTTTGGAGGCCAGCATAGTCTTTGACTAAATCTGAAGTGGTCACTGTTCCTGTCCGCTCGATGATTGGCAATGCGCTGCCAGGAGCCACTTCCCAGAAACCATTCGCTTTGAGCAAAGCCTCGGTCATGGTATTTTGGAAAGTCCCGTCCAGCAACTGCTGTATGATGTCTTTGAGGTATTTGAGGCCAGCCAGTTCCGCGTCGGCTAAGGCCAGCACACTGCCGTTGCATTTTTCATCCACCACTTTTTGCACTTCGCTTTGTATGGCATCGTTCAGTGCGGCATTCATGCCAGCGAAATTAAGTGGCAACTTTAGGGCGATTCTGATTTTGGCCGACCCTTCTGATCCGGCTCCCGATGGCGTGATTTGTTTCGCGATCAGCAGGTAGTTGTCAGCCGAGTCTTTTACTTGCTGAAGCATATTGTTGAAAGCCTGTTCGTGCCCCTGATTATGGTCATTGATTGCCAACATCGGGTACATCGCATAGTCGTACACACTGAAATCCAGAGAATCGGGGAACCGACCGATTACGGCACAAGCCGCATCCTCTACGCCATTGGGCATATTGCTGGTTTGCGTCTTGTCGTGGTCTGTGACAATCTGACCTCCACAGCCTTGCACACTCCCCAACAAGCGCAGCCCGTGCAACACGCTATCGGGGATCGGGACGTGCCGGGTCATCAGGTCGTACAAGGTGACCGGCTTCACTGGTGCTTGGGCGATCTCACGGAATGTGACCGGCGGGCGGAAGGCCGTGAGCAGGTGCTGGAATACGATGATGAGTGCGAGTGCGATGAAGTGGTATTTATGGCTGCGCATGGTCGTTTTATTGGAAAGTGAAAAAGAAGTGGTAAGTGTTGAGTGTTAAGTGTTTGACACCCAACACTTACTGTTTTGGGTTTTGATTTGATTTTTACTTATTCAGCGTGATCACCTGCTCTGACCCCCAAGCCCCCGTGCCCGGCATCTTGTACCGCACGATGACCTTGTAGGCTCCGCTGGGCGGCGAGGGGAAGGCCCCGTTGCAGAACATTTTTTGGACATAGGCGGGCACATGCAGGTCGTCCATAATGTCGCACCCGTTAGCACACAGCCCGTTGGTGTTGCGGCAAGGGCTGTTGGGTTCTTCATCATTGATGTAGGGCAGCAAGACGCTGGTGGCATACGCCTGTGTTTTGGCCTTCATGTACTCCCAGTCTGACTGGATGGTGCTGAGTGCGTTATAGCTCAGGCGCATCTTGACCCCAGCAGCAGGCACCGAGCCAGAAAGCCAGTGGTCGCGGACAATGCGCGGGATGACGGGCGCTACCTTGAGCGGCCTAAACTCTATCGCTTCTTCGGGCTTCTGGCGCGCAGCGGGCAGGCAGATGGGTGGCTCCATGTTGCAGCCAGCGGTGCTTTCGTACAGCTTGGGCACGATCTCGTCGTAGTACCAACTGTTGCCGCCCAGACTGGCGCGCATCTCGATACGGCTGCCGGGGCTTCCGATTTTTTCGCCCTCGTCGAAGGGTTCCATCTCGGCATCTGCGTACATACTGTTGCCGTTCACTATCTTGGCTGTGTTCCAAGCCGCCAATTTTGCCCCGAAGGTGGCGTATGTGCTGGTACGGAAGTAGGCGGTGTAGAGCACTTCTTCGCCGACAGCCGCCGGGGGCGTGACGCAGTTGCCACCTGGCATCTTGCTGGCCGAGCCGCCAGAACTGCCACCGCCGCTGCTGCCTTTTTTCAGCACCTGCATCTGGTAGATTCCGCCCGGCTCGAAGAAGCCGTTGGGGATGTCGTACTCTATTTTTTCCTGAAAACCGTCGTACTGGAGGGCGACTTCCCGCACGGGGCCGCATTTTTTCTGGAAGCGCACGCGGAGTTTGTCCTTGTCGTCGCCCCAGAAAAGGCTAGGCTGCCCGCGCTCCAGCAGGATGTAGCCCTTCTGGTCGTCGGGTATCTGGTCGGGGAAGAAGTTGAACTGGCCATCGAGCGGGTAACTGCCCTTCACATTGGCTGCGGGGATGTAGCGCAGGCCGGGGCCAGTGAGCAGTTTGGCGATGCGCTCTTCCTCGTAGATGGTGTGGCCGCTGCTGTCCACGTGCGAGCGCACGACGAGTTCTACGGTGTCCTGATCGGGCAGTAGCCAGTCAGGCGAGACTTTGAGGCTGCGGCGGTCGGCGGCCCACTCCACGGAGCAGGCCACGTCGAGGCCGTAGTAGCGCACTTTCACTTGGTCGAGCGTGGCTTTGTAACTGATGTTGTTGCCGTTCACGTCGCCGAGTTGGAAGGCCTCGTTCATCGGGAAATTGAAAAAGACCTCTGGCTTGGCATCGGTGCCGATGCCGGTGGTGCCGGTTTCGGGGGAGATGCGCTGCACCACAGCGATGTCGCCTAGCGGGTCGTCGGCACCCACGATCTGGCATTTTTCGCCAAAAGTGACCTCGAAGTTGCACTGGCCTTTGATCAGGCCGTTGAGCAGGTTGTACTGGCCGCCTACGGAGCCTTTGGCCCAGAAGGGGTTGGGGAGGCTGGCCTGTAGGCTGGCGGCCAGCCCCACGTCGAATATCTTGAACTGCTTGTGCTTGCCGAACACTTTGACTTTGATGCCCACTTCGCCCCACAGGCCGGCGTACATTTGTCCGCTGGCGTACCAGCCGTTGATGCCCACTTGTTCGCCGGTTTGGGCGCACACGGTGCTGTCGCCGTAGTCCAGCACGGCCACATCGAATCCGAGCCGCGCGCGGATGCCTGCATAGAAAATCAGGAAGTTCATGTTCTGGCTGCCGATCTTCATGTCGGCGCCGAAGATGAAGCCGTTTCCGCCCATCGCGCCATTGCGGTTGCTGAGTCCGGTGTAGTCAGTATTTCCCGTGAGGGCCGTGATCTCGCTGGGCATGGCGGGCATGGGGTCGAGGTCTTTGCCGATCTGGAGGTAGGTGCCGATGTCGGCAATGGAGCCGATGACCGGGATGGAGACGATCAAACTGGCGCGGGCCGAAGGGCTGCCGATCTTGATGAACCATTTGCCGGGCGATATGTGCAGCACGGCTTTGGCGAGCAGGTCTGCTGGGCCGCCGCCGCGCACGACGCCGCCGTTCACGTTCATGTGGACTTCGAGGTTGCCATCAAGGGTGCTGGTGCTGAAGTTCATGCGGATGTCGAGGTTGGCACTGACGGCGGAGCCGTTTTGAGTGATGGTATCAGAGGAAGCGTTCATCTGAAGGTCGTCCATAAAGCGGGCGTTGCCGTATATCCAGAGGTCGCTCAGGCTCTTGTCGGCGTTGAAGAGCAGTTCGAGCGTGGCGTTGGCGTTGAAGGCACTCTCTTTCAGCGCGGTGGCGACAGCGATGGTGGCTTTTATGCCCAAGCCTTTGGTGAGGTCGGGGGTGTACTGTATTCCCGAAAGGGAGACCCCCAAGCCTGCCGGGATGCCGCTCGGCATTCCAGTACAGACGGGCAGGGAGTAGCCCGATGGGGGCCGGTTCATGTGGTGGTACACGCCGCCGCCAAAACCTTTGAGTTTGAGCGCGCCGCCAAAGCCCTTGTCGAGGCAGGCCATAGCATCTACGAAAAAGTAGCGGTACTCGGTGGGCGTTTTGATGCGGCCAAACTGGGCGACTGCGGTGACTTCCGCCACGCCTTTGATGGTCAATGCCACGCCGCCGCGCCAGCCGGTGCCGAAGGTGGCATGGCCCTCGAAGAAACTGAGCGTCCCGGCTATCTTTTCCACGCCCTGGAAACTGCCGTTCACCCGGATGTCGGTGATCTTGAAATCCTTGTACAGCCAGCGCTGCCGCCCGTTGGCACCAGTGGTCATTTGCCCCCTGACCAAGAAGCCGCCACCTGCACTGAGGTTGATGGATTTTTCGGTGATCATGATGTCCGCGTCAAAACTGAGTGCAGGCTCGTCGTCGCTTTCCACCATCATGATGCGGGTCAGGCTGAGGTCGAAGCCGCCGAGTGCTGCCCCAGTGGAGACTTCGCAGCCCCAAACGCCTGGGCTGAAATAGGGCTTTTCGTTTCGGATGATCAGGTTTTGGAAGCTGATCTGCGGAATTTTCACGTCCACGTTTCCGCTCAGCGGTTCCGTGATCTTGACCTTGCCGCTGAGTTGCGCGACAATGCCAAACTTGCCGTTTTCTATCTTCATGTTGATCTGAGAGCCGGGACTGATGTAGACTTCACCCGCTTTCCACATATTAGCGCACATGGTCTGGGTGCCGGTGGCGACCGTCATGCGGTAGACCATAGGGCCGTCGCCGAGGCCCGGCTCGATGAAGGCATCGTACACGAAACAGTCCTGCGCAGTGGGCGCGCCTGTATTGCAGCCGCCATTGTTGGGCAAAGCCCTGCTGAACACTGGGACGTGTACCAGCCCCTTGAAGCCTGCGTTCACGGGCTGGTTGGCGACTATGCTCATCGAGAATTCGGCTACTGAGAAGGCCCAGCCACCCGCGTTGCCCTGATCGAGCGAAAGCAGCGGGGCGGCAAACACGCGCCCGCTCACGCCGCGCTGGTCAATCACCAATTTTTCCACCCCGACCGTGAGCGGTGTGCCGTTGGCGTTGAACTGGTTGGGCATGGTGACGGAAAGCATCCGCATATAAAACCCGTTCCACAGGGGGCTGAACGAGGTGCCGCTGACAAATGGCGAGATATAGCCCGGCGGCGGTGGGTAGTTGGGCGACTTCACGTCCGAGAAATCGATGACCACGCCATCGATCACCCACTTGAAATCCTCTATGCCCGTGACCACGAAGGGGTCTATGCTGACCTCGGCGTAAAACTCGTCGAGCGTGGGCAGGAACACTTGGATGTGTGCGCCTACGCGCTTGGGGTCGGGCAGCACCTCGAGAGTGGCCGGGTTGAGCGGCTTCACAATGTTGCGGCACACTTCGATGTCCACATCTAAGCCGATGCCCGCAAAGCCGTCGCAATCGAAGGAGACGAAGGTGTTGGGGCCAGCGATGAGGGTCATCTCTACGGTGTTGCTCATCCGCACTTTCACGTCGTTCACCAACTGGATTTTCGCCACCGCGCCGTTGGGCGTGAAGGCCGTGTTGAGGGCCGAGAACGCGATCTTTTGCCCGCTCTTGGGCAGTTCGATGATGACGTAGGCATCGAACTTGGCGCTGAGGGGTGTGAACTCGATCTTGTCCAACCACACGCTGTACTTCCTGCCGTCGCTGGCACGGTTCGAGATGTCCACCGGCATCAGTTCCGGGTTGTTTTTGGTAAAAAAGAAGGGCGAGCCGGCAGGGTGGAGTTTGGCTTCGCCGTGCGCTGCGACGTAGAATGCCCGGTGCAGCCCGTTGATGTACTCCTCGCCGTCGAGGTACTGGCTCATCGCGCTTTTGAATTTGGCATCGCCGGAGCCGAGCAGTTGCAACCAGTTCAGGTCTTCCGCCGAAGCCAGCGAGCCGAGGGAGCGGAACTGCACATCAGGCCCCATTTCGAGGGCAAAATCGCTGGGCTGCGCGAACGTCTGCGCTGCGCTGCCCCAAGCGGCCTCTTCGGGCTGCGCTGGCGGCACGGGGCGTTTTTGAAGCCTTGTGCGCGGCGCGGCGCAGGTGCCGCCGCACCAGGTGCTGCTGACGTACTCGCGCAGGTTTTCTTTCAGCCATTTGCGCAGGGCGTTGTGGTCGGTGTCGAAGGTCTTGGCCTCTTCGGGCGATAGCCCCAGTATGAGGTCTTCCATCGCTTCGGCGAGGCCGCCGACGGCACCGTTGGTGGTGAGCAGGCTGTCCACCAAGTCCTTGAAAGTGTCGTAGGAGTCCAAGCGCTTGTCGCAATGATACAGGTCTATGTGCTTGGATTCCAAGAGTTTTTGGTTGGGGTCGCGGTCTATTTCCACGCTCAGTTGCTTGGGTTCGCTGCTGAAATGCCGCCACATCCCTGGGTTGAAGTACACGTCACCGGGGCCGAAAATCAACTCCCGCTTGGGCTGATATCCGAGCGCGACCACCAAGCCGTCCATCACGGTGCGTATGCCCGCGCACTCGGCTGCCTTTTGTGCCACGCTGTCCTGTATGCTGGCTTGCCAGATGACAAGGTTTTGCTGAAT
>JAYSUY010001159.1:0-2554 GCA_043718855.1 Saprospiraceae bacterium
CTCAGAAACACCAGTTTGCGCCCACATTCAGCCCCACCGAGAAATGCTCCGGGAGCCGCTGGCCCTGCCGGTCTTTTCGGGTAAAATCGCCCGTCAACAGCGGCTCAGCCACAAGGCTAAAATGCCGGTTCCACTTAAATTCTGCACCCGCTGACAACAAGTAACCCAGAGAAAATTTTTCTGGGCTACTCACCTGTACCGCATAGCCCTGCCGCCCCACCACAGGCCTAAACCGGGCGTTCTGCGACACCCGCGTCGAAATATCCAGTTCGTTTTTCAGCACAAAATTGCCCAGCAAGCCAGCCTTCAGGCTGCCGCGCCACCGCCCTGTGCCCAACCTGTACCCGGCCACGATGGGAATGCGCAGCAACTCGCTCCGTTCGATGGTCGTGATTTTCAGCGCAACCGGCTCCTCGTTGGTCGGCTGCGTACTCGGGTTGGTTTGCTCCATGCGCAAAGTCACCTCCGCCGTACCGCCGTAAGTGCTGAGGTCGTAGTTGTATGTGCGGGGTGTCCCTACGGGCGGGCCGCCCACATGAGTGCCATCGCCAAATCGAAAACGGGGCGTGTGCATGGCCGTCAGCACCGTTTTTTGGTAGCCTACACCGCTCTCTAAAGTAAAACGCGGGTTCAGGTTTTTGCCCACCTTGAGCCACCCGATGCTGGACACATCAGAGGTTTCCTGTGTGCTGGCGAACGCAGGACGACCGCCTGGCCGAGTCACCGTAGCCCGTGCTTTTTCTTGGGTAGTCAACCACGTGTTATGTGCGCCGAGGTACCAGCCGGATGATCTGTTGGCGGGTTTTGTGGGTAAAAAACCAGGGACAGCGGGCGGAATGACCAACGCAGCGAGTAGCGCAGATCGAGGCGCAATACGTTGCAAATCAAGTTGTTTTAAGGTTTCAGACGTGCTGACCAAGCCGGTTGCTACACTGTCGGCTGCCGCTAGAGGCAATGTTGCAGAGATACCGACTGGCACTGCCCCATCCTCGGTAGCCAGTGCCGTAGAAGAAATTTTCTGCCCCGCTTGGCCGACCCGCGCCGCTTGTATTCGGGAAACAGAAACCTCGTTTCGGTACTCGTTTTGGCCCTCATTGCGCTGCCGTGCGTCCGTGTTCCGAAAAGTAGGCTCGCCCAACCGGCTGCCCAAAACTGGCTCCGACAACCCTGTACCTTCAGCACTATTCGGCTTCGCGGAAAGCGCATTCCATTGCTCACCACCTGCTTTGGCAGCAGCTTGCGCAGCCGCTGGCTGCGCTTGTTTCGCTTGGCTTTTTTTCTGAAAACTGGCACCCTCGCCGGGATTTTCTGTTGAAAAAACGGGTGCTTCGGAAGCATGAGCCGACAAGGCCCTCAGCCGCTGCTCGTAGTACAGGTGCTCGCAAACCAGCGTGGACAGGAGCAGCAAAATAACCGCTGCCGCTGCCGTCTGCCACCTGTATGTGTAGAACGCAACACGCAGTACAGGCCCCTCTTGGGGCGACAAATCGCTCTCGATGCGGCCCCACATATCAGCAGCGGGCTCTTCTTCGTAGTCGTCGAATGATTGGCGGGTATAATCATTCAACTTGTTGTCATCGTGTAAGTTATCTTCCATAGCAGTTAGGTCATTAGGCTGCTTTCAAGCAGTTTTTTGAAGTGCAATCTTGCCCTCATCAGTTGCGATTTGGAGGTGCCGACCGAGATGCCGAGGATGTCGGCAATTTCGGGGTGCGAGTATCCTTCGAGGACGTGCAGGTTGAATATGGTACGAAAACCCGGCGGCAGTTGCTGCAAGATTCGGATCATGTTTTTGGCTGGCGGCTCGTCGCTTAGGTACGACTCTGGCTCATCGGGGAAGTCTTGGCCGTCCAATTCGAGCGTGATGAGATTTTTCTTCTCCCGTTGCAAAAATTGTAGCGCGGTGTTGACGAAAATCTTGCGTACCCAGCCCTCAAAATTACCCGCCCCGGTGTACTGCCGCAGGTCGCGGAACACCTTTACAAACCCTTCCTGCAAAATGTCCTCCGCATCCTCCCTGCTGTTGGCATAGCGGAGGCAGAGGGCGAACATCTTGCCTTTGAAGCATTCAAAAAACTGTTTCTGAGCCAGCCGGTCGCCTTGAAGGCAGGCTGTCAAATTGGGTTCGGCCATGTTTTTTTGTCAGGCGCGCCAACGGCGCACCAACAAGGTAGGTCGTGTCAAAATATGAGGGGTTGCATGGGGCGGGAAAAAATTGTCGCAACCTCCTGAAAGCCGTGTTGAGTCGCACCGAGTCGTGCCATTCAGAGCGTAGCAAATCCCGAAAGTATTCAGGATTCACTACACTCTGAATGGCAAATGAGACATACACCCAGATGTGGTCGGGTTCCTGCGGAATGACCAAACCCCGCTTTTCATCGAAAAAAGCCAGCCCCCGCTCTAATTCCCCTCCGCACTCCGACTCCAGTCGGAGTACATTTCGGCGTGCATACTTAGTAAAAACTTAGCCGCTCGACCCACCGCGACAACAATGGGACACGGATTGGACAGATAAAACGGATTCAAACAGATTTCACCTCAAAATCCTTTTTTA
>JAYSUY010001160.1:0-7043 GCA_043718855.1 Saprospiraceae bacterium
CTGGAGCATTAGAGGTCAGGTTGATGCGCCCAGTAGAAACTTTGGTGTCTCGCAGGGTGCCGTTGACGTACAGCGAATACTTAGTGTTGCTGCGCACCAGCGTGATGTACTGCCAGCAGACATCCCGGTCAAGTCCAGATTGCACAATGGCCACGAGCGAGTCGTTTTCACTGATTCCGGAGGATATTTTTCTGTTTTTGGCTGAGTAACGCACCCAGAAGGCATTCTTGGTGGTACAGGTTTCTTGCTTGGAGAGGATAACCTGTGAGGTGCCGCCAGTGTCTGGAAACATGGGGCGTAGGTAAAAACTCACCGTAAAATCGCTGGTGGTGAACACATCCGTAAGCGGCCCAACCAGCAAAAGGCTGTTGGGCATGGTTTGGGGAAATTCATAATTGAAACGCATCGCATTGTCTGTGACTCCGCACACGCAGAGCGTGTCGCCGATGATGGCCCCGCTCGAATTGTTGCCACTGTCGTCGGTAGCATCGCACTTAGTGAAAGGAAAGTGGGCGACCAATTTGTCTGCCGGTATGCTCTGCGCTGTGAGGAGCGCGGCGATGTGCATCGCAAGGGAAAGTAGGAGAAAACGCATGGTGTCGAATGATTCGATTTTTGAGATTAGGCCCGATTGATTCGATTGGCTGCCAAGATGTCGCTTTTCAGAACCAATTTGGGGGGTGAAAGAACGTGTTTAGGGGCTGCCCCTAAACGCCGCCGCAAGGTAGAAATTATCGGGCTGGTGATTGGTGACTGGTGGACTGGTGATTGGTGGACTGGTAGTACACGTTTACGAAACCTTGAAGGTTTCGTAAACGTGTGCGCCAAATCAGCCGCCCTTCATCAGGTCGCCGAGCATACCCGGGGGCATCATGCCGCCCAGCATTTTTTGGGTCTCGATGGCAGCTCGCTGCTTAGCCGATTCGAGGGCACGGTTGAGTGCTACAACCAGCAAATCTTCGAGGGCCTCCATGCTATCTGCACTGACTTTTTCCGGGTCGATGCGGATGTTTTTGATGTGCATATCGCAGCTGGCTTGCACGGTCACGGTGCCGTCGCCTGATTCTGCCTCTACGCTGAGCGCAGCCAACTTTTGCTGCATTTCTTCCTGCTGTTTTTGCAGGTTGCCAAAAAGGTCTCCGAACATAGTATGCTGTTGATGATGAGTATTGATACTGGCTTACTATCTAAAAAGTCGAGACCATTGCAAGGATATTTTTCAAATTTGGCCCCAAAAACACAACAAAGGTCTTTAAATGTTACGGAAAAACGCCTTCTTGCTTTTGATGCTATTCAGCGCCCATGTTGCGCTTGCACAACGGTTGAACATTCAGGTTACTGCAATTGATTCTCAATTTTTAGTGCACACCTCGTTTAAGTTATTGAATGGGCAACCATTTCCGTCCAATGGTCTGATCGTCAATACTCCCGATGGGATACTACTCATCGATGCAGCATGGGATGAACGACAAACCAAGCAATTGCTCAAATGGATTAAGCGAAACTTAAAACGAAAGGTGTTTCTGTGCATCATCACCCATGCACACGACGATCGCATAGGAGGCATTGCTGTACTGCTGAAGAAAAAAATAGAAGTGGTCAGCACACCAGAAACCGCAAGGCGGGCGGTTGCATTGGGCTTCCAATCTCCTTCCCCTGCTTTCAACAACGATGTGCTTTTTGGGATTGGAGGGAAAGTAGATGTTCGATGCTTTTTTCCAGGCCAAGGTCATTCTCCAGACAATATGGTGGTTTGGTTTCCAAAGAATAGGGTGCTTTTTGGAGGGTGTTTAGTGAAAAGCACCGAAGCAACAAGTTTGGGAAATATTGCTGACGCTAACCTTCAAGAGTGGCCAAACACCATTCGCTACCTGATGGAAGTATGCCCATCGCCGCTTTGGGTAATACCAGGTCATCATAGCTGGCTTAAACCGGGGGCTTTGGAACATACGCTGCATTTGTTGGAAAAGCACCGATGATCTGGAACAGGCACCTATCCCATATCATTGGGTCTTCATCAGTGGCATAGCCTTCACCTCCCGCTCGCCCTGCACCGTCACTTGATAGGTGCCATTGGGCAGTTTGGCGGTGGGCAGGGGCCATGCCGACTCGCCGGCTTCCGCAAAGTATTGCTGCTCATACACCGACCGACCCAGCGCATCGGTGATGCGGATACGAAATTCCTGCGCAGATTGCACATTCAAGTACACGCTCACCGCGCTGCCCGGGTTGGGCGCGAGGTAGGCTTCCAGTATGTGCTGCTCAAGCATGGCTGTACGCACGGGCGAGTACTCGATTTTGCCATCGGCATCCACCATGCGCAGACGGTAGTACAGCGGCTGGTTGAACACTGGCTGCTCGTCGTAGAGGAGGTAGTTGGCTGTGCCTGTGGCGTTTTTACTCGACACGGTGCCGATGGTCTCGAAGCGGGTTTCGGTGCCTACGGAGCGCTGCACTTCGTAGCGGCTGAAGTTGCGCTCTGAGGCCGACGACCAGCGCAGCAACACCCGCTCTTTTTCGGGCATGGCCTGAAAATCAAGCAGTTCAACTGGGAGCGGCGTGTTCTGGCCTTGCACATACACGGTATAACTCCGGGGCGGGAGTATGACGTGGATTTCGTTGCTTGGAGTAATATCGGTGTACAGGCCGCCGCTATATCCGAGCATATCGGTGAAGGTGGTGCCGGGTACGGCGTTGCCCCAAGCGGCGCTCGTGTTGATGCACTGGTACATGTCCAGCGGGGTGCCGGAGAAGTTGATGGCGACGATGACGGCCTTGCCCGTGCTGTTGGGTTTGAGTTGGTAGATGAGCGAGGTCTGGGGCGTGCCGTTGTTGCCGTTGGCGACAAAAAACTGGCAGTAACCGGTGCCAGCCTTGCTCAGGTAGTCGGCTTCTTCGGATTCGTAGATGTACGTTTCGTGCAGTTCGATGAGCGCGTCAATGCGGCTTTTGAGCATGATGTTGGGCGCACCGCCCACCGAGCCGCCGAAATAGTCGGGGTAAAACACGCAGGGTGCGCCCACTTGGTTGTTGGTCAGGATGTAAGCGTAGGCTAAGCGAGCATCGTTTTGGATGTAGTTACCCTCATGCCGGATGTCGTGGTTGTCCACAAAAGTCACCACCTTGAACGGGTCGGCCCCGGCGGCCTCCACCATGCCGCTCGTGAAGATGTTGCGCACGTCATTGCCGAATTGGTCGCAGGCGTTTTTCAGCGCACTGCGCAGCGCGAAGTCGAAGGCACGGACTTTCACCTCGTTCTGCGACATGGCCGCGTCCACGGCTTCCACCCAGTTTTTCAAAATACCAGGATTGTAGTCGAAAAACTCGCCTACGGCAAATTCCGGCAGCGCGTTCTGGCCGTCCAGATAATCCATCATCTGGCCCACATAGGCCGGGTCGAAGTGCTTCACCGCGTCCATGCGCAGGCCCTTCACGCCGACGGTAGCGATCTGCCACTTCGTCCATTCGTTCAGCACCTCCTCCGATACGGTCTGGCTCTGGTCGTAGTCGTAAAAAAATAGCGGGCAGTTCCAGTCGCAGCCCAGCGTCTCGCTGATGCCGCCCGCGTTGGAGGTCGCGTCGTTGGGCCGGAAGCCGTTGTAGTCCATCTCCCCCGCTCCGCTGGCCATATTCGTGTAATCGGTGTAGGTGAAATACTCCAACTCATTCACGATGTTTTGGCTGCGCGGAGCGCTCCACAGGCCATAGATGTAGTGATCGGAGTAGCCCGACTGGTAGTTGTTGAGGTAGACGAAGAGTGTGTCGTCGGTCGCGTTGAAGTTGCCCGCTGTGAGAGTGATTTTGATTTCGTCAATCCAGCAGTTACTACCACCCTGTCCCAAAGTACAGATCAGGTCTTGCCCCAGCGTATACGCCTGGCTGGGCTGACCGCAGTCGCCTCCACCGTTTGGCTCGGTCTCGTTGACTTGGCCCTGATAGGTGGTCTGGCTGGTTTTTGCGTAAAACTTGTACTTGTTGGTGGTATAGCCGTTGGTCTTCGATTTGATTTTCAGGTAGTAGTCGCCCGCGCCGTTGTTGCCAGGGTTGGCCGAGCCGAGCGGCAAGGCGCACAAAAACCGGTCGGACGGATAGACTACGGTGTTGCTTACCGTAGTGATGAAGTAGCGCACCGCCTCGTTTTTTTCCGGCGTGCCGCCGTCGCGGTGGTTGTAGATCATGTCGGACATGACATTCAGCCCGTGCGCGTTGTAGTTGGAAATCAGCGTGTTGAGTTGAGCGCGAGTACCCCATGCGCAAGCACCGCCGTATTCGCCGAAGTCGTAGAGGTCCTTCGGGTTGTAGCCGTTGCTGTAGTTGTCGGCGTTGCTGCTGCGCGAGAGGGGCGGCAGCCAGATGTGCTTGAAACCTGCCTGTTGGAGTTCACTGGCCTTGCCGTTGAGGTTGTTGATCCAGTTGCCGAAGTTGCCGTTCTGGAAGTAGTCCCAGTACCAGGCTTGCATCGAGATGTCGAGGTTTTGGCCGTAGGCCGACACTTGAGAGAATAGGAGCAGGAGCGAGGCGAGTAAGGTGTGGCGCATATCTATGTGAGGGAGGAACAAACTGGGTTAGTATGGACTGAGGAAAGTGTAACCATACAACCGAGAAAAAGCAAAGGTGTTTTGCCTTTCATGGGCCCTCGTTCGTCATTTAGACTTCTTTCGAAAGAAGTCTAAATGACGTAAAGCCCCCACAATGACGGCTTGTTACTTCGCCGCCACTCCCGTCAGCAAGGCTCCAGCGAACTTGTCTCCCAGCGATTGCAGGTAGTGCAGCGATTCCTTGTCAGCGGGTTTGATGGACGAAGCGGCGTTGAACACCCCGATCACTTTGTCCGCGAAGGGTTCAAGTTCCTGCGCATCGGAGTGCTGATTGAGCGGCGCGGATTCCATAAAAATGTAGTCGTAGTGTTCGCGAAGATCAGTGATGAACTGGCTGAATTGCGCTGGTTTCAGCAGTTCTGCCGGCGAGCGGTCGAGGCCGCTGTTGCCGAGGATGTCCACCAGATGCTCCTCGTCCTGTTTTCCCGTCGTTTTGCGTTTTTCCCGGAAAATTTCTGACAGGCCGTTAGCCTTCACGATCTTGTTCAATGCCGCGTGGTTGGGTGTAGGCTGATCAGTGTATTGTATCGGGAGCGGCATCTTAAAATTGGTGTCGATCATCAGCACCCGCTTGTTGTTGGCAGCCAGCGAGTAAGCGAGGCCGTGCATGGCAAAAGTTTTCCCTTCTAAATGTTTTGTACTGACAATCAGGAAAGTATGCTCACCAGAGAGGATGATGTTGGAGCGAACTTTTCGCAAACTTTCTCGAAATGCGGTGTGCTGCACCGAAGTGTCGGGGCTGCTGGCGGCGAATACACGACCCAAGTCAAGGCCCTTCACCGGTACCGTGCTGATGGTACCAAGCAGCGGCAGTTTGGTTTGCTGTTTGAGCACTTCGGGCGACTGTAAGGTGCTGTCAAAGTAGGCCATCAGGAACAGAGCAATGATGGCCATCGTGCCGATCACGATGGCAGCAAACACGCTGAGCAGCACTTGTCGGTTGGGTTCGGGCCACTCCGGGAGGCGCGCGCTTTCCACGATGTGGAGTGGATTTTCTGTGTTCTCGTAATCCAATTTGGCCTTGATGTACTGGCCGTTGACGGTGGTGAACTCGCCTTCGGCGCGTTCCTGATCGCTGGTGAGCGTGGTGGCCACCTCATCGTTGGCTACGAAGGAACTGAGTTTGCTGTTGAGTGAGGCGAGGCGGCGGTTGATGTCATCAAGAGCATTTTGAGCCGTGAGGCGATCAATGTCGGCATCCACTTTTGATTGGCTCAAGGCTTCTCTGCTGGCCTGGGCGCCATCGTTGGTGGCTTTGCGTCTGCCGAGGGTACCTGACGAACTTTTCAACGCTTTTTCATAGTCGCGCCGCGCTGCTACAAGTTGATCTTCCACCTCCGCATCCTTTCCATTGGCTTCGATGCTTTTTTGAGTGAGTTGGTGTACCCGGTCGCCTTTTTCTTTCACCAACGTTTTGTCGGCCACCCGCGAGCGGGTGTCGCCGGCATCGTTGCCCGATTTGCCGTCGATGTATTTTTGGTATTGGGTGATGGATTCAGTCGAGGTTTTCAAGGCCGACTCAGCCTCTCGCTTGGCCATCTCCAATTCGCTGATTTGAGTCACCACCTCCTCGCTCTGCCGACCAATGTTGGGCAGACCGCGCTGGAAAAGATAGCCGAACAGTGCATTTTTGATCGAGTCCACTACTGCCTTTTTCTCGGCGGCCAGCAGGGCGTAGGCCTCCACGTTTTTCCGTTTTTCCCGCACCAAGATGTTGTAGCGGTAGTTGATCATGCGCTTGGAAAAAGTGTTGGCCATGTGCTGCGACACAATAGGGTTTTCAGATACGAATTCCACTGTCAGATAGTCGGTTGCGGCTTTTCGCTTCACCGAAAGGCTGCCCAGCAGCGCATCGTTGTCGTAACCGTAGGAGCGGGCGATATGGTCTATCTTGTATTCCATGTCAGGGTTGAGAATCAGGTCTTCACTCAAGCTGTCGAGGCTAATTTTATTGATCTCCGATAGCACGAAACGGGCCTCCTCGTCGCTGAATTTGGCAAGACCCAAGTTGGGCTGCCGGAACGGCTTGGTCGCTCCCCCGCTCGCCTGAGCCGCGAGGTCGTGGCGCAACATCTCGATGGTCATCAGCTTGATCGTAGCCCGCGAGCGGATAAACTCGATGAGGTTGGAAAAAGCGTTTTCGATCTGAAATTGCTGTACGAAACCGCCGCCGCCTTCGTCGCCAATGCCCCGGTAGTTGAGGATGCTGGTCGAAACGATTGCCGTAGCCCGGTACTTCTCCGGCCGGTTGCCAATGAAAAAATAGGTCAGGGCCGCCGCAGTGAGCATCGCGCCGAGGATGAGCCACTTGCGGCGGGCAAGGATGTTGATCAGGTTGGAAAAATCCATAGTTGTTGTGATTGGGAATGCGAGTTTTTGGCAACCCCACCTCCGACCCCTTCTCCGCCAAAGGCGGAAGGGGGACACGATGTGCTCTGAGACCCT
>JAYSUY010000117.1:0-2307 GCA_043718855.1 Saprospiraceae bacterium
CATGCTTTGGCCAATGGGAACGCTGTATTTTCCAACAGTTTTGTGTCCCCCTCGTTTGTTCAAATGCGAGACGGAGCAAATGGAAAATTGCTTTGGAAATATGTTTACCCAAGTGGCGGATTCATATCGGAACAAATACTGGCTACTCAGAACAGGGTGATCATCAACAACTGGGACAAGACAGTCTCTGTAAATGCTCAGACAGGGCAAGCAGACTGGGTTGATGAAACTTCTACCGCAGGGTATAGAGAACTTCTGTTCGATATTCAGGGCGGCTACATGTACACCAGCCATATTCGCGGTATTAAGCCCAAAACGTACACCTCCTCCATCGTCAGGACACACTGCTTGGACGGCCACCGTTGGGACACCCTGATGAACATCAATGCCCAGTCCGGCCACAGCCTGAACATTTATCCGCCCAGCCTCTGGATCAATCCGCAAGGTGACACCGTGCTGATTGTCAGGGACAACGGCCTCGTAAACGTGGGCCAGCCCGCACATGAGGGCCGTTACGACATTGCCAGTTTGTACGCCTTCAACCTGCGCACTCGGCAGTACGAATGGCAGCGGTACGACTTCGAGGATGAGCGTACCTTTTCCATTTTTCCGCCTCTGATAGAAAATAACCGGCTGTACATCATAAGCGGCAAAACGGCCTGCTGTGTGGACCTGCTGACCGGCAAAACGCTCTGGCGGAAAGCCTTTGAGTTTTTTATGAACGGCAACCCGCTGTCGCACAAAAACTTGGTAATCGTGCAGTCGAACCATCAAGGTATGTGGGGCTTGGACAAAAGCACCGGGGCCATCGTCTGGTACAACCCCGATGTGTCCGGCTCGCCGCTGTCGGGCCTGACCTACTTTGACGGGGTGGTGTATTTCACCAGCACGGGCAACAGCACCCTCTATGCCATCAATGCCGAAACCGGCAAGACCATCTGGGCCGAGCGCAGCCCCAACTACACCTCGCGCACGCCCAATGTGTCCTTCGGCTGGAGCGGAGTGGTGATAGACCCCGCGCGGCGGGTGCTTTTTGTGTCCGACAACTACTGGCTGATGTGCGTCAAACTGCCGGGGTGAACACCCAACTTATTCAACAACAGATTTTTACAGCCATGAAATCACTGCTTGTTTTTGCTGCTGCGCTTTGCCTTTCCGCTCACTTGTTTGGGCAAGCCACTGATGATGCGCCGCCAAAATTGTACGCCCGACTTTGGGCAACCGTAGGTGGGGCGACTTTGCCCAAGTACTCAGGCTACCCGACGTTCTACTTCAAAGCCCATCCAGGCATCGCCGCAGGCGTGAGCGTGGGTGGGAAAGATTGGGGACTGGGCATGTCTTGTTTTAGTCAAGCATTCAAAGTTGACCTTCAAAAAACCAATCAAGTAAACGCCCCAGCTGGCCCCATCAGCCTGACTAATGAGAACTTCGACAAGGTGGAAACCAATGGAGTGATGATCGGCCCATACCTATCCAACGGCTTAAGAAAAAAGGGCCTCCATTTCGAGTTTTCCCCAAGTGCAGGAGCCATGTCCATGTATTTTCCGGCGTATAGGGTCGACAACCTTTTCAAAGAATCCACCCGGACACTCCAGTTGGCTTACTGCGGCACCCTCCAAGTGCGGTATTTAGTGTATAAGGGGCTGTCAGTCGGCATTTCATACAGCCGTTTCCTCTCTCGCTTTCCGAATGACGACCTTTTGGACCTGACGAGCATTGGAATGGGTTTGTCTGTTGCGGGTGCGATGTGACTTTGAATCGTTGACAACCACCACCTACTCCCGCGCCTTTGAGTCCACCCAAATCGTCACCGGCCCGTCATTCAGCAGGGCCACCTTCATGTCTGCGCCGAAGGTGCCGGTCAGTACGGGCAGCCCGGATTCAGTGTGCAAAGTCTGCACAAACTGTTCGTACATGGGGGTGGCCACATCGGGCCGTGCAGCGCGGATGAAGGAGGGGCGATTGCCCTTTTTGGTGCTGGCGTGGAGGGTAAATTGGCTGACCACGAGGCATTCACCGCTGATGTCTTGCACAGAGCGGTTCATCAAACCAGCCTCGTCGGAGAAGATGCGGAGCGCAGTGATTTTTTTGCAAAGCCACTCGATGTCGTCCACAGTGTCGTCCTGCTCAATGCCGAGCAGGATGAGCAACCCCGGCCCAATGCTGGATTTGACTACACCTTCGATGGTGACAGAGGCATGACTGACTCGCTGGATGACGACGCGCATGGGTAGAACTATGAACGAGGAACTAGTGGTCAATAAAGTTTAAGTTGTCGTTTTGTTTGAACTTTGGGGTTCAAAATTC
>JAYSUY010001161.1:0-2552 GCA_043718855.1 Saprospiraceae bacterium
CCCCTCCCTCAACGGGAGGGGAGAAGCGACATACGCCGTGAAGTGGCATCACGCCTCCCCTCCCGTTGGGGCCGGGGCCGGGGGTGTCTCCAAACTCCAAACTTTTACCCGCCGAAGCCTTGGCGAAGGAGGGTCAAACGTCAAACTCCCCCCTCCCTACAAAATCAAAACCGTCGTCCTCGACGCTGGTCATGGCGGCAAAGACCCCGGCTGCCTCGGTGCTACCCATAACGAGAAGCACAACACCCTGGCCATCGTACTCAAACTCGGTGCGCTCATTGAGGCCAATTACCCCGATGTGAAAGTGGTGTACACCCGCGATACCGACGTTTTTGTGGAACTCAACGAACGCGCCGCCATCGCCAATCGCCTCAAAGCCGACCTCTTCATCAGCGTACACTGCAACGCCCTCAGCGTATCAAGCGCCAAAGGTACTGAGACTTATGTGATGGGTTTGCACACCGCCAAGCACAACCTCGAAGTGGCCAAGCGGGAGAACGCCTCCATCTACCTAGAGGAAAATTATGAGAAAAACTATGAAGGCTACGACCCCAACAGCCCCGAAGCGCACATCATCGGCAGCGTGTACCAGAGTGCGTATTTGGAGCAAAGCATCCTGCTCGCCAGCCTCGTGCAGCACTATGCAGAAGCCACCGCCGAGCGCGACAACCGGGGCGTGAAACAGGCCGGATTCCTCGTGCTGCGCGAAACCGCCATGCCCGCTGTGCTTGTGGAAAGTGGCTACCTCACCAACCGTGTCGAGGAGGCTTTCCTGGCCAGCGATGATGGCCGAGACAAAATCGCGAAGGCCATTTTTGAAGGCTTTGAAGCCTATAAAACACAGTTGGAAACGGGAAAAAAAATCGAATTGAAGCCGATAGCAGCCAAGCCCAAAGCCAAACAGCCGATGCCCGAAGCCGTTATTGTTGCGAAAAAAAATCAACCTGCCCCGAGCAGCAAACTGCCTACCACCAAATCACCGGACAAGCAAACTGACCCGCCGGTGCAGGTGAAACCCGTGCAAAGCAAACCTGGCCCCAGCACCGTTTTGGTGAAAAAAGTAGAGCCCGCCCCTACTGGCTACCGCATCCACCTGCTCAGTTGGGCTACCCGAATGGACCGCAATGCCGGGCAAATGGGTCTCATCAGCGGCGTTAAAGAAGAGCAGACCGATGGGCAGTATCACTATTTCACGAGTACCTTCGCCACGCGCAAAGAGGCCGAAGAGATGCTATCCGACATCAAAAACCTAGGCTTCCGAACCGCAAAAATTGTTGAAACAGGGCGAACGCCTTGATTCCAAGTAACATCAGCCATTTTTCAAAAAACAAAACTGCTTCCTGCCGACGGCTCACAGCCGACGGCCAACAGCCCTCCTCCATGTTCAAAATCAGCAATGAAGTAAAAGTCGCCCTGCTCGCCATCACCGCAGCCGTGCTCGGTTTCTGGGGCTTCCAATTTCTCAAAGGCATCAACGTCCTCACCACGGCCAAGGCCCTCTATGTCCGCTACGACAATGTGGAGATGCTACAGGCTTCCAGCCCGGTATTCATCCGGGGCTTCCAAGTGGGCATGGTCAAGGCACTTGAAGTAGATAAAACCGACGACCGCACCATCATCGCCACGCTCAATATTGATGCTGATGTGGACATCCCGAAGGATGCCGTTGCGCTCATCGTCGGCCAGAGCCTGATGGGAGGCAAAGCCATCAGCTTGGTCTTCAACCATCCTTGCGAAGGTATCGGATGTGTCGAAAATGGTGACACCCTGCTCGGCTCCATGCGCTCTTTCATCCAGAGCATTGTGGGCGAACCAGGCGCTATGGATCCCTATATTGAAAAGTTCAAAGGCTTGGCCGCTATCAACATTGACTCCTTGGCCCGTGCCCACCCCAATGGCTGGGCGGGCTCCGTCATCGCGCTCGACCACGCCATGCGCAACCTCGAAACGATGACCAACCGCATCAACCAACTGCTTGCGGCCAGTGCCAACGGTATCACAGGCACAGCGAACAACACTGCCGAACTCACTCGAAACCTCAATGCGAGCAACAAGGACATCAGCACCACCATCGCCAACCTTGCCGAACTCAGCACACAACTCAAGGGCGCTGGCTTCGACAAAAGCACCCAAAAAGCCACAGCAGCCATTGATTCCGTGACGGCCAACCTCGCTGTGCTGCGCGGTACGCTGCAAACCACCGAGCGTACCATCAATCGGGTGGATACACTGGCCCAGGGCCTTGTGCGCGGCAAGGGCCTTGTGGGCAAAACGCTCACCGACGAGGAGTTGTACAACAACCTCGTCAGCACCACCCACCACCTCCACCTGCTGCTGCAAGACCTCCGCCTCAATCCGAAGCGGTACAACACGGTGAAACTCAAACTTTTCGGGAAAAACAAAACGCCCAACTACGCCAACCCGCTCGAAGACCCAGCCTATCAACTCCTCATTGACAGCTTGGAACGGGAATATAGCAAGCGAGCAAAACAGTAGGTCAATGTGTATAATGTGGTCAATGTGGGGGAATGTGAAAAAAGTGTGGTCAATGT
>JAYSUY010001162.1:0-2552 GCA_043718855.1 Saprospiraceae bacterium
AATCAACACAAGCAATCCTCTCAGGAAAGGTAGCCTATGATGATTTTATTTTTTAACAGATGCGTTGTTTGAACGATTGCCGTTCAGAAAGTCACGAATAAAACCCTGCCCATTGACTTTATGTTGTATTCGAGCGCAGCAGTTTTTTTCTATTTTTTTTTTCGGATCGACGCAAAGAACTGATTATCAACAAGATTTTTTTCAAAAAACGCACTAAATTTTTTTACCCTTAAAAATCGACCCCTCAAAAGTCTGCGCACAACACCTACTTTTGTCTCAGGGTTTTTCCCCAAATGGGGGAGGAATGTGGACAATGTGAAAATGTGGTCAATGTCTATCACGCTTGGCATTTTTACATTGACCACACTCCACCCACATTGACCACATTCTCCCTACATTGACCACATTCTCCCTACATTTTCACATTGACCACATTAACAGTATGTCTGCTTTCGACACCTTCGACCTGTACAACATCCTCTTCCTCGACATCGAGACGGTACCGGGCCAACCCGAATTTGAGCACCTAAGCGAAGAGTTGCAGGAACTCTGGGCCGTGAAAGCCCGCAGCATCCTGCGCCGCCCGGCGGGAGAGGAGATTGAGTTTGATGAACTGGTGGAGACCTACGAGCGGGCGGGCATCTACGCCGAGTTTGGCAAGATCGTATGCATCTCGGTGGGCTTTATGACCAAGCAGCCGGGCAGCACGGAGCCGCTGCTGCGCCTCAAATCATACGCCAACCATGTGGAAGCCAGCGCACTCGACGATTTCAGCGACCTGCTTAGCAAGCACTTCAACAACCCCGACAAGTTTGCCCTCTGCGGCCACAACATCAGGGAGTTCGACATCCCGTACATCTGCCGCCGGATGCTCATCAACCAGTTGCCCCTGCCGCGCATGGTAGACATAGCCGGAAAAAAGCCCTGGGAAACCAAGCACCTGCTCGACACTCTGGAGATGTGGAAGTTCGGCGACCTCAAAAATTACACTTCGCTGCGCCTCCTCACGGCGGTGTTCGACATCCCTTCGCCCAAAGATGACATGGACGGCTCCGATGTAGCCGGAGTGTACTGGGTGGAGCGCGACCTCGACCGAATCGCCACTTACTGCGAAAAAGACGTACTCGCCACCGTCCAACTCTTCCTCCGCCTGCGCCGTATGCCGCTGCTTAGGCCAGATCAGGTGGTGATTGTCAGATGATGAGTCGTGTTTCGTGTTTGGTGTTTCGTTTTTCGACATCCCAAACACGAAACACAAAACACAAAACACGAAACACCCTACCATGCACTACCATTCTTTAGGAAAAATCCCGCCCAAGCGCCACACCCAGTTTCGCAAGCCCGACGGCTCGCTGTATGCCGAGGAACTGTTCAGCACCGAAGGTTTCAATGACCTCTACTCGCTGCTGTACCGTTGCAACCCGCCCACGCAGATCGTGCAG
This sequence comes from Saprospiraceae bacterium, assembly GCA_043718855.1. Taxonomy (GTDB): domain Bacteria; phylum Bacteroidota; class Bacteroidia; order Chitinophagales; family Saprospiraceae; genus M3007. The sequence continues at coordinate 1,443 of JAYSUY010001162.1, forward strand.
GTGGGCGACCCGTACAGCGTCGCGCCGCGCACGGTTCACGACAAGCAGTTGAAACACAGGTGCTTGAACGGTTTTAAAATCGAGCCAGAGGAGGACTACCTGCGCTCGCGCAAGCCGGTGCTGGTCAACAACGACTGCAAAATCATACTGGCCGCACCGAGCAAAAGCATGACGGATTATTTTTTCAAAAACGCCGATGCCGACGAGGTGATTTTTATCCACGAAGGCACGGGCCGTCTCCGCACCATGTACGGCAACCTGCGCTTCGAGTACGGCGACTACCTCGTGGTGCCGCGCGGCACGATCTATCAGTTGGAATTTGATGGGCCAGACAACCGCCTCTTTATCGTGGAAAGCACCGGCCCCATCACCCCGCCAAAGCGTTACCGCAATGCCTTCGGCCAACTGCTGGAGCACTCGCCCTACTGCGAGCGCGACATCCGCAAGCCGACAGAACTGGAAACCCGCGACGAACGCGGCGACTTCCTTTTTTACATCAAAAAGCAGGACAACATTTACCCCTACCACTACCTCAGCCACCCCTTCGACGTGGTGGGCTGGGACGGCTACCTCTACCCCTACGCGTTCAGCATCCACAATTTCGAGCCGATCACCGGGCGCGTACACCAGCCGCCGCCCGTCCACCAGACTTTTGATGGCCACAACTTCGTGATCTGCTCCTTCGTGCCGCGCCTATTCGACTACCACCCGCTGGCCATACCCGCGCCGTACAACCACTCCAACATTGATTCCGACGAGGTGCTGTACTACGTCGACGGCGATTTTATGAGCCGAAAACACGTCGAGCGCGGCATGATCACGCTCCACCCTGGCGGCATCCCGCACGGCCCGCACCCTGGTACCGTAGAAAAAAGCATCGGCGCGAAAGAGACCCGCGAACTGGCCGTGATGGTGGATACTTTCCGCCCACTCCTGATGACAGAGTATGCGGCAGGTATTGAGGACGGGGAGTATTACCGGTCGTGGATACCGAGTTGAAAAGCCCTGCCCCAACTTCCCAAGTTTGAAACTTTAAGGAAGTTCAGCCCATAAAAATTGTCATTCCGCAGCGAAGCGAAGGAACCCACACAACCCAAGTTTTTGATAATC
>JAYSUY010001163.1:0-2549 GCA_043718855.1 Saprospiraceae bacterium
GGAACTGTCTGCCGATGAAGGCATTGCCCACGCCGTCGTCGCCCACTTGCAGGCCCGTGACGTGGGTGTTCATCGAGTTGCCGCGCACAGCGTTGGTGAAGTCGGCGAGGTCGAGGAACTGGATGCCGACGTTGGTGTTGTCGAGGCAGTTGCACTGGTAGGTATTGTTCCAGCCGCCGCTGCTGCGGATGCAGTCTGCCGTACCCAAGCCCGCAGAGAGGGCCTGCGTGATGGTGTTGGCCGTGATGCCCGCGTAGCGCGAGCCTTCCACCCGGATGCCCACATAGTTGTTGGGCTGCGCCAGGTTCAGGATGGTGTTGGCGTTGAGTACCCCACGCGAACCGTTGTGGTAGAGTATGCCACGCCCGCCGCTTACAAGGGTGATGTTGTCGCGGTTCACTTTCCAGCCGCTATTGCTGAATCCGCCAGAGGTGCTTTCCAACAACCGGATGGCCGTCACTGGGTCAGAGCCGCCCGCAATACCCGTGATGCGGATGGTGTTGTCGTCAATCACGCTGATGGGGTGTACCGGCTCGTTGAGGAAGGAAGCGATGCCCAGCGTCCGAGCGGTGATGTTGTTGGAGCGGAAACGCATGTCCTTCGTCTGGCTTTCGCGCCAGTCGATGCCAATGCCCACGTTGAACATCAGGGTCTTGTCCACTTTGCCCGCATAGCGGTAGGCGTACACGCCCGTTTTGCAGTTGTCGAAAGTCATGGTTGTCCACAACTCGTTGATGTTGGCCCAGTAAGGTCGAGAGCCTTTGCCGTTGAGGTAGATGCCGAAGCCTTCCAGCGGATACACATTGCCTACAGACTCCATGTTGGAGAAAGTCATGTTGCCGATGTTCAGGGTGCTTTTGCTGCCCACGATGCCGTTGGCCAAGCGGGCAAAGTTGTTTCCGCCATACACGTTGAAGTCGCGGTAATCAATCAAGCGGATACCTGCGAAGCCGCGAGCCTCTACTGCTTCGGGCATACCCGGATAAGGGGCATTGATGGCCGCCTGCTCTGTGGAGTAGGTATTGCCCGACAGCACCAGCGTCGCCAGTCGTTTGGAGGCTTCGGGCGCGGAGGTCATGTCGAGATTGATGCCGACATAATTGTCGAAAAAGCCTGAGCCAGTCACCGTCACGTTCGAGCCGGGCTGAGCGTCGATGGCAAAACGGCAGTCGTTGAAAGTACAACCAGAAGCCACGAGCGTGGCCCCAGGCTCTACAGTGATGCCCGCAGCCAGCACATCACAGGTGAAGATGTCGGCATTGGTGAGTACGAGCGTGTTGCCCGTGCGCACGATGATTGAGGTGCCGGGCATGAGGTATAGCGTAGGGCGGTTGTTGGTTCCGCCCCCTATGCCATTGAAGGAGTAACTCGTGTTCACGTCCAGCACACCAGAGATGGTCTTTTTCTCTACTAATGTGGTGTTGGGGAGCAGCTTGCCGGCATTGATCAGCGAGGTTACAGTGCCACTGATGGGGGGCTCGATCAGGCGCGGCTCGATGGTGATGGAGGACGTTGCAGTAACGACGGCATCGCTGCAATTTGGGTCAACAGGGAAAGACTCCACCAACACGGCATAATTGTCCACAAGGGAGAAGGTGGTGGGCGTGAGCGAGAACGAGAGCAGGTTGCTCACGGTACTGCCGCCTGCGATGCCATTAACCCGGAAAGTAAACCGCCGGGCGGTGGCACCAGAGCCGGTAGTGAGAAATTCATCAAGCAGCAATGGTAGGCTGCCTGTGTAGTTGAAACTGCGCAAAAAGTCGTAAGTCGGCAGGTCGGAGTCGATCACAAACCAGATGCGAACGACTGCGTCGTCGGTGCAGTTGGGCACGTTGAAGTTCTCGATGCTGGTGTTGATGTTGATCGGGTCGCAGAACGGCAGTATCTGCATATCTGAGATATTGGCAGTAAGCCCAAAAAAGCCGGGGCATTCGCAGGCTGTTTGCGCATTCAGTTTATTCCACTCCATGCCCAAGAGGAGCAAGATGAACAAGACAAAGGCGGCGAGGCGGCGAGGCGGCGAGGCGGCGAGGCGGCGAGGCGGCGAAAATCGGAATGTTGTGTTTCATGTAAGAACGATTCTGGTAAAAAAATGGTGAAAAAATTGGGTGGGTCGCCCGTGTACAGACAGTCCCGGGCTGTCAGCGTTAGGGCAGAGTGACAAACCACCTGTGGGCGGTTTGCTGCGCTAAATGTACGGTAGGCCACCAAAAATATTTTGACCACATTTTTGGATAAGTGAGGTTTCTGAGGGAATTTTTGGGGACACTTGGAAGTGGTCGGCAGTGCGAAAGCCGCCGTTGACTCATCCAAGCACCTTGCACCAGTATTGTTTTTAGCCAGCAGAGTACCCGCCATAACTGAGGTTTCTGAGTAGGGAAGATGGATTAAACTTAATATTCGGCCCGAACTATACCACTTTTAGATTGACTGTAACCACTTCTACTTTCTCAGATTAGAGAAAAACAGGTTGTCATGTCGCAGCGAAGCGGAGACATCTACACAAGCCATGCCCCGAGTACCTCCAAAAAGGCTTGGCTTGTGTAGAT
>JAYSUY010001164.1:0-7031 GCA_043718855.1 Saprospiraceae bacterium
CGATCATCAGCATCTGTTTGGTGAACTGCCCGGATGAAAGGCCGACTTGCGAGGTGTCACAAAACAGCTGCCGCGAACCGCGCTTCATGGCCCGCAGCATATCCTCCGTAACGGGGATGTACTTCGTGGCCGCCTGGCTGGTGCCGCTCGACAGGGCGAAGTACGGCACCGTGCCCGGCCAGCACACATCGGGCGAATCGCAGAGGTGGGCCTGCGACCACCAGCGGTCGTACATTCCATTGTAATCGGTGGCGGGTACCAAGCGGCGGTAGGCGCGTTCCAAATCAGCGGAAAAAAGGGCCTCGCCGAAACCGTAGTAGCGGCCAAAGGCGGTGTGCCGGGCTTTCCGCAGCAGTTGATACAGTTGCAAATGCTGCTGTTCGGCAGGGGAATGCGGGTTTTTACCGGCAGCGGCCCCGATTTGGGCACCCTTCCGAATAATGGCACCAAGTAGCGACATACAGAGAACGATATGGGTTTCAGAAAACCACAAAGGTTTTGTACAGCCGTCAGGTGTGGGTTAAGCCGGGTTTAAGTTTGGGTGAAGTTTTTGTTGCACTTCACTCCTACCCATAAGAAATATTGCCACAGCCCAGCCAGCCACGCAGGGCGCACGGCCTCGAATTCGGTATCAAATTTTGCTCGCAAAAATGGCAGCAAGTGTCCCTCCATGCGAACATGGTTTTGGGACATCCACCACCGAAACCCGGGGCTTGGCGTGCGGTGAAAATCCACAACTGCCAGCCGCCCGCCTACGGGCAAGTCGTGCCAAGCCTGTTCGATGGCTGCTTCCCAACCCGGGTTGAACATGGTAAGTGCGTAAGAAAACAGCACAAAATCAGGCGTTTGCGCCAGCGAAAGCGAGGTATCTACGCCATATGGCTGCTCCAACAGGCGTACACGCTGGGCATGATTGGCGGTCGCCTTGCTGGCTCGCGCCAACATATCGGGCGAAACATCTACCCCGATGAGTTGAAGATTTGAATGCCGCTCGGCCAGTCGGCGCAAGTTACGCCCCGTGCCACAGCCCACTTCCAACAGCACTTGTTGTTCCGAATCACTGATGGGCAATCGGCGCAATATTTCGTTTCGGCCCAGTAGAAAGGTCCAACGGGTGGCATCATAGATGACGGCATGCCACTGGTAGTAGCCGCGCATGGCGTTGGATTGAGCAGAGGGAGTGGCGGTGTGCGTCATGGGCGGCAGGGCAAAGGTTTTTGAAACAAGGAGGCTGCTCAAAAGTGGATTTCAATCCTACTTGATGGTGCCCAGCCAAGTACTCGCGTAGGTCCCGACCCGATCATTGGCTTCCGAGCGGGCTGCTGCTTCGCGGTCAAATTGGACGTGTTCTCGGACAAAATCGGGCAAAAAACTCAACTCGAACGCAGCGGAGCGGAGCAGCACTTTCGCGCCCGGCGCGGCATTGGCCAAAATCAGGTGCCACTCCTCATCCAGTGCGGAGCGCAAGTGCGCCGCCAACCAATCTTGGTGGTCGAGCAGTACGAAGTGGGTGTACTGGCCGGGATTTGTTTTCAAAAAATCAGACAGCGAGGTAGTGTGCGTCTGGATGCAGCTGCTGCGGTCAGCCAGCGTATCAAAATATTCGGGGCGCAGGTAGTTAGGGCAACAATTGGGCGAGTAGCGCCCGTAGAAATACAGTTTCCAGAAATAATTGTCGGTCAGCGGTAGGCTCGTAAACACATGGCGGAAGCAGTGCCGCACATAGCCAGTCATGCCATCGGGGAAATAATGAGCGGCGAGATGCTGCTGCGCTTTGGGCACACCGAGCATGCTTTGCACGAGGTGCTGATTGACGAGCCAGCGCAGAAAACGGTTGAGCAACTGCGGCTCCAAACGTTCGTACCAGATACATTGCTCTGCGAGTGATGTAGACTCGTAAAGCCGTTGCAACAGCCTCAGCGTATCAGGATTTTGTTCCAGCCACTGGCGGATAATCCAAGCCACCGTGCCGCTGCTGCCGTGCCAGTAGAACGATTGGCGCAGCCCTTTCCCATTGAAATAGTGCAAGTTGCGTTCCCAAAACTGCTCCGTGTATGGCGCATCGGCCCATTGCGGGCGCAAGGCATCTTCAAACACGCCCCTTGCCTGGCGGGATGCGCCCGCTCCGAAAAAATCGAACAGGGTGGCATGATCGGTACTCCGCATTAGTCCGATTTTGAGATCGAGCAGGGCGTTTTGGCGTGGGTTGAGATCCACACAATCCACTGATCGAGGGTTGTCGAGCAGATAATCCAAGGCGTTGCAGCCCGCACTGGTGAGCATCAACACCCGGCTCGTTTGGTCCAGATTCAGTAAGGCCCGGTCGCAGCGAGGGTCTTCCCAACAGGTGTTGTAGACTAAGGTATTGGAGTGTATCTGCTTGAATACCCGCTCGTTGAGGGTGTGTGCAATGCCCATGTGCTGTAGTCGATGGTTAGGTGCTAATCCTTCCGGCTGTTCGGCTCGACACATCGAAGGCGAATGAACCGCTCTGACGGCGAAGGTATTAGCAGGCCTTTCCGAGGGGCGTTAAGCGAGGGTTACGTTTGGGTTAATTCAACCCCACTCCTGGTTTTTTTGTTCCTGCTGCGGCATCGTCCAGCACCAACACCCAGTCGTTGCTTACACCCAACGCGGGCGGCTCAAACGACATTTGCGACTGCTTGGGCTGAGTACCGATTTTTTTGGCCTTGCCCGTGCGAGGGTTCCACCACCAAGCGGTCAGTTCGCTACCTTTTAGGCTCAGTGTATTGATCGTCAAGGGTTTGCCTACAGGCAGATACACCATTGCATAGCCGCCGTTGGAGGCACGAAAGGCAGTCATGTACTCGCTTTTTTCTCCCTGACCAGAGCTGATGAGCGTCTGGTCGGGCATACGCTCCAGCAGCGGGCGCGACTCCATCAGGCGGCGCAGGTGGCCCACTTGTTTGGCTCCGGGGCGTTTGAGGGCCTCCGTCCAGTAGCGGTCGGCGTGGTTGATGACCTCGATTTTGGGCGACCAAAACTGCCACACTGCATGGTGCCCGTAGGTGACTCCGCAGCCTCCGGCAAACACCGAGCGGTAGCACTGCTTGCGCACGTCGTAGTCCGTAAAGTAGCCGTTGGCCGGGTCCCAAGTGGGCCAGGGGTTCACCGGATGGTCTTCGTAGTTCGGCTCTGCATCCAGCGTAGGCTTGGCTGGCTTGAGTGCGTAGTCACGGGCGATCCATTCCCAAACCGGCACGTCGTGGCCGCCGCCATGCCCCGATTGTACGGTGTTCATGTGGAGCCACCACTCGTTGTGAATCTGTTGCGATGTGGAGTTGGCACCGCCCCAAGTGTGGTAAGTCATAAACGCCAGCGGAAACTCGAAGGCGATGCCCTTCGCGATGGCTTGCCAAACAGCGAGGTAGTTACGGGTGGTCTTGCTGCCGTCCTTTTCCTCTTCGTGTATGGGGGGCCGGTCGCCGCCAAGCATCCACAGTACGTTGGGCCGGCGGGCGTAACGGCGGGCGATCCATTTGCCGTACTCGAACACCACGTCGGCGTTTTCGCGCTTGAAAATCTGCGGGCCTTTGCCCCACATCGGGGTCACCTTGTCGCCCCAAGTGGGCAGTATGGCAACGTACAGCCCGCGCTGAGCGGCCATGCCCACCATGCTGTCCACTGTGCGCCAATAAGCATCGTTGGGTTTTTCCGGGTCTTGATCCACAAACGGCACCTCGCCGTAGGCATTGGGCGTACCCAGCCCATCCATCTCGGCCAGCGCGACGGCTTGTATCACGTTGAATCCCAGTTTTTTGCGGTTGTCAAAATACTTGGCGGCTTCGTCCAGCGTCAGGCGGTGGAACAGCTCCCAGCCCGTGTCGGATAGCCAAAAAAACGGCGTTCCATCTTTGTGCTGCAAATGGTGGCCGTTGGATGAAGGCTTGATGTAGCCGTGCTGCCAAGGCTGCTGGGCAGAAATTGGGGCGGAAAAAAGCAGGGCAAACAGGAGGCAAAAGGGAGCGGCGGTAGGATTTTTCATAAAAATCGGGCGTACGGGAAAGCGGTTGAGTGGCGTGTTGAGCGAGGGGGCAAATGTATGCCGCTAAGCCGCTTTCACCTCAACGACCACCAAACGAAGTCACCGCTTCACTAAACCAGCAAGCCTGATTCACTTCTTTTTTTTCTTTTTTTTCTCCATCCACTCCTCCGCAATGTCGATTTCGCTCAGGATGTCCTTCCACTTGGTTTTGGCCTCGCCGGTGAGGTCGAGCGTCTCGGTATATTCCGCTTTGTTGATTTCCATCACCCGGATAGGCTTGTCGAGGAAGGTCTCGATTTCGGTCAGAATGTCTTTTTCCTCTGGGCTGCAAAATGACACGGCCAGCCCTTTTTTGTCGCCCCGCCCGGTGCGGCCTACGCGGTGGACGTAGTTTTCCGCCACGTCGGGCAGGTCGTAGTTCACCACATAATCTACATCGGGAATGTCGATGCCGCGTGCGCTGATGTCGGTGGCAATCAGCACTTTAACCAAGCCCATGCGGAAGCGCTGCATCACTTCGAGGCGGTCGTGCTGGTCTTTGTCGCCGTGTATGGTCTCGGTAGCGATGCCGACACGGAGCATGGCTTGCAGTACGCGCTCGGCGCGGACTTTGGTGCGCACGAACACGAGAATTTTCGTGCCTGGGTTTTCTTGGATCACCCGCTCGAGGAAGAACCGCTTGTCGTCCATCGCCACATGGGCTACGGAGTGGTTGATGTTTTTGGCGACGGGATCTTTGGGGGAAATCTGGATGCGGATGGCTTTTTGCACCAGCGAGTAGGCCAAATCTTTGATGTGCTCATTGATAGTGGCCGAAAAAAAGAGGGTTTGCCGCTGGCGGGGCAGGAATTTGATGAGGTCGCGGATGTCGCGGATGAAACCCAGATCGAGCATGTGATCGGCTTCGTCGAGCACCAAAATTTCCACCCGTTCCAATTTGATGTGGCCCTGACTCACGAGGTCGAACATCCGTCCGGGCGTAGTGATGAGGATGTCGATGCCTCGTTCCAAGCGGGCGATCTGCGGGCCTTGCTCTACGCCGCCAAACACGCAGAACATCTTGACGCGGGTGTGGCGGCCTATTTTTTCAAACACTTCGGTGATTTGCAAGGCCAGTTCGCGGGTGGGTACCATCACGACGCACTTGATGCCGTTGGCGCGGTTGGAATTCTTACGGTCGTGCAGCAGGTGAATGATGGGTATGGCGAAGGCGGCGGTTTTTCCCGTGCCGGTCTGAGCGATGGCCAGCACGTCTTCGCCTTTTAGGATGGGCGGGATGGACTTGTACTGGATGTCCGTGGGGCGTTTGAAGCCCAACTCTTCCAGATTTTGTTTTATTTCTGCGGCAATGCGGTAATCTTCAAACTTCATATCAACGTATCATATTGAGGAAACTGCTGGTGAGCCAGTTGCTTTCGGCCTTGATGAGCGTGTCTAATGTCTGGTTGGCTTTGTGCGAAAACTTGCGGATGTCGCGCACTACCGCGCCGAAGGATTCCGATTCGGGGCAGTTTTCTTCCACACCTGCCACTTCGTCGAGCACTTTGAGCATCGGTTCCAGTTCTTTTTTCTTGCGCTGGATGATGATCTGCCGCACCACCTTCCACATGTCTTTTTCGGCGTAGTAGTACTCCTTGCGGTCGCCCGATTTGAGTTGCTTGTAGATGAGGCCCCAATCCATAAGGGCGCGGAGATTCATGCTGGCATTGCCGGTACTGATGATCAGTTCCTCCTTGACTTGGTCGGCGCTGAGCGGCTCTGGGGCGATGAGCAAAAGGGCGTGAACTTGGGCCATGGTGCGGTTGATACCCCAGTCGGTGGCCATTTTTCCCCAAGCCTCGATAAATTTTTCTTTGCCTTCTGTGACGGTCATGTGTCGGTGCTGGGTGGTTTTTTCCCCATGCCAAAGGTAAATGCGATTAGAGTTGTTTTGTTTTCAGAATATTTTGAAAAAAGTGTGGGCTGTTGATGTGGCCCAAAGCACCTGTGGTGATTAGAATCCTAATTTTCACCCTGCGCCTTGGAGGGAAATTTTGCAATTTTGCAGTTCAATAAAATACGACGCAATGAAAAATTGGTTCTTGATTTCGCTCCTCACCTGCCTGTTTGCCGCTTGTCAGCAGCAGAATAACATACCGATGTGCCACGACCCAAATGCGGCTGTCGAGGACTTTGCGGCATTCAGCAGCGACCCGGCTTTCCGTGCTGCACACGCTACGCCCGCCCCTACTGACTCGGTTTTTATGGGAAAAACTGTTCGTTTTCCTGCTTCCAGCGGAGCCGAGGCGCAGGGTTATTTGGTGAAGCCGAAGAAAAAAACCAACAAGTACCTGCTGCTGGTGCATGAGTGGTGGGGGCTGAATCCATACGTCAAGAAAGAAGCCGATATGTGGTGCAAAGAATTGGGAATCAATGTACTGGCTGTTGACTTGTACGATGGCAAGGTGACTGCCAGCCCCGATGAAGCAGGCAAACTCATGCAGGCCAACTCCCCCGAACGTTCGTCGGCCATCATACTCGGAGCCGCCAAATATGCGGGCAAAAAGGCCGACTTCCGCACCCTCGGCTGGTGCTTCGGTGGCGGCTGGTCGCTGCAAGCCTCGCTGCTGCTCAAAGACCGCTCGAAGGGCTGCGTGATGTACTACGGGATGCCCGAAAAGGAAGTATCGAAACTCAAGATGCTCACGCCTGATGTGTTGTTCGTCCATGCCAGCAAGGACAAGTGGATCAACGACGCTGTGGTAACGGAGTTCGAGCAGAACATGAAATCGGCGGGCAAGTCGCTTGCTGTACACCGCTACGATGCCGACCATGCTTTCGCCAACCCCAGCAGCCCACGCTACAATGAGCAGTCGGCGAAGGCTTCGCGAGCGGTGGTGAAGGCGTTTTTGATGACACGATAACTGCTTTTGCTCACCCCTCACTTGCTTACTCCAAAGCTATGTCCACACACCAACCCGACCAATTTCCTGCTGCTGGCGGTGCCACCACAGGCAACGCCTTTGGCAAACAACTGATGCTCGTT
>JAYSUY010001165.1:0-2544 GCA_043718855.1 Saprospiraceae bacterium
GAATAGCCCGTCGGGCCGGAAGGCCCTTGACCAGAGAGGAAGGTGGTGCCGTCGGTGAAAGTGGCTTTTAAACAGGTACTTGTACAAGTAAAATCAGCCACGATAGGCACACAAACATTGTCTCGAAAAACAGTTACGCCACACAGGCCCGTTCCCGGAGGGGCTTCAGGTACTGTCCCGTACAGTTCTACATGGTAACATCCGGCAGCGGTATAGGTATGCGTAGGGTTGAGTATGCCTGGGCCGCTGGTCAAGTCGCCAAAATTCCACCCGGTCAGCGTCACATTGGGGTCAGGGTTTACGGCAGTAAAAACAACGGTGGCGCAGTTGGGTGTCTGATTTTGGTGGTTGGTGATGGTGGGCGGGGTGTAGGCGATGGGAGTACACCCTCCGCCATCACAAGTGTCTTGCGTCACCACAAGCGGTGTCGAAGAGGCCGTGCAGCCCGCCAAATTGGTCACCACCACATGGTAAACAAAGAAGCCTGCCACGTTGGTGTTGGTGTGTGTCACCGAAGGTGCCGATGAAAAAGAAGGGCTGACCGGAGGGCTGACAAACCAGGCAAACGAGTAGCCGCCACCGTTGAAAGCAGTGAGGGTAATGCTGGTCGGCGACGCAGGGAGGATGCACAAATTACGCGAGTTGCCCGTCGTGATCGTGGCCGTCGGCCCCGGCACAGGTACCGCTTGGAACGTGCCAGTGGCTGTGCAGCCGTTGACATCGGTACACACCACCGAGTAAATGCCGCCCGAAGTGATGGTGATACTTGGAGTAGTGGCATTGGTAGACCAAGTGTAGGGCGGCAAGCCGCCCGAAGCCGTCAGCACTGCACTGCCGCCGGGGCAGAGAATGCCCGTTTGGGTGATCACAGGTGGTATGATCGGAGCCAAAATCAAAGTTTTGGTTTGCGTAAACGTTGTGCCACAAAGCGTTACGGTCAGCGTGATGAGCGCGGTGCCGGGCGTGTTATTCCATTGCACGTTGATATTTGGGGTGCCTTGCCCACCGATGATGCTGCCCAGGGTAGTGCCTGTAGGTACGGACATAATCGTCCAGTTGTACACCGCATCGGGGTGCTGCGGGGGTAGGGAGAAATAAGGTTGCTGTGTATTGAGGCAAGCCGAGTTGCCAATGATGGGTTGCAGCGGCAGCAGTTTTCTCGCCGTCACTTCACACCGGATGGTGTCTGATGTGCAAAACGGCGCTGTAGCCCCTTGCAAAGCCAGTATGATGTAATACGGCCCGACAGCACTCGTCCAAGTCACCGACACCGAGCTGCCCATCGTGGGCGTGACGGTGCCGCCCACAGCCGACCAGATCATGTTCAGGCTCGGCTGCGAGGTATAGCCGACGTAAGTGTAAGGCTGATTGAGGCAAACTGTCTTCGGGCCAGCGATGGAGTCCGCTTTTGGCACTTTGATCACCTGCACCGTCGTAGTCGCCTGCGCGTTGCAGTAGAGTGCGGGGTTGAACGGCACTGCCGTAATCAGGTGCGGACCAGGTGTCCCCCAAGTCACCGAAATGGCCGGGTTGCCCGGTGCAGAGAACGGCTCCGTCGGGCTGATCGTCCAGTTGAAATTGTCGGAAGTCGAAGTTGTGATGGTCGAAGTTGAGCCGAGGCACACTGGGCTGAGGCCTGTGAGGGTAAACTTAGGTTTCACCACCACGTTCAGGCTGCCCGTGCCTTCGCAGTCCAGCGGGTTCTGGTCGGGCAAGCCGCTGAGGAAACTGCTGGTGTAGTTCACCATCAGCATACCTGATGCAAACCACTGTACCACAACGGAATTGGTGCCTTGCCCAGAGAGGATAGTGCCAGCAGTGCTGGGTACGATCTTCCAAACGTAGTCTGTACCCATCCATTTTTGCACCGAGTAAGTCGCCGACTCGTTCGGGCAAACCACCGCCGAACCGCCGATGAGTGTAGTAGCGGGTATAATCGGCACCGTGATGGAACTGGGGTTGGAGCAGTACGGTGTGTTGCAGCCCGATACTTCCAGCATCACCGTACCGGTAGGGCCATTGCCCCACACCACATGGATCATGGGCGTGCCATCTCCGGTGAAAGGCCAGGGCGCACCATTTTCATCCAGCACCGTCCAGTCGTAGGTAGAGCAGCCCGCCGCGTCCGTCCAGTAGTCGCTCTCATCGTGTGCGCAGAGGGTGGAGAGGCAGTAAATGTTCGGCCCAGGCAATGAGTCCACCACAATGTCCATGCACATCGTATCGGAGCAGCAGCACAGCGCCATGCCCTCCTGATTGTAGTTGTCCTTTGTGGCGATGAGGCACACTGTGTAGGTGCCAGGGTTGTTGTAGGTGTGTGCAGGCGGGTCTTTCACCGCAGCCGTAGAGCCGTCGCCGAAGTCCCAAAAATATGAGTTGGCGTTCAGCGTAGTGTTGACAAAACTGACCGACTGGCCCTTGCAGATGGACTTGTCAGGCGAGGTCCAGATCACCGTTGGGCCTTCTAAAATGTTGACACAGAACGTGATGGTTTGTAGCGCCGTGCTGCCCGAACTGATGACCACCGTGATGGAGCCGTTGCCC
>JAYSUY010001166.1:0-7013 GCA_043718855.1 Saprospiraceae bacterium
AGGGCTGCGCTTTGTCCTAAGACAGCCTTTGGGGCGGGAAGACCTTTGACTCAAGAAAAGAACATAAAAACACTTCTTAGTCATGCAACACATCAACACTTCCGCTCCATTCGCTACGGCTTCCACCACTTCTTCCACACCATTTGGCGCAGCCAATATCACGGGCCTTGATCTGATTGGGGCGTAACGTAGAAGATTGTACGACTTCGAGAAGGAAGGGTATCGGGTGCGCCCGAAACCCTACAAAACTCAATCATCAAACATCAACATACTATGAATCAGACTATGCACTCAGCGGTGCGCGGCTTTGGGACAAGCCCCGCTCTCGCCTTCGAAATGCACAAACCCCTTAGATCCATCCAAGCGAGTCACCACATGAGTTGTGAAGTCATCTTCGGGTCGCCGAGTTCCAATTGCCGAGGTACCGGAGTGTGCAAGATTGCCGCACATCATCCTAACCAGCAATTGCAGAGGCGCAACAACTGCCAATCGACCACAGGCATTTGTACGGGATTGAACGGCGGGCAGCAACTTTCCATCTTGTTTTTCCGCGAACTGCTGTGTGTCAACATTTTGCGCAGACACCTGATGAGCAATGAACTGGAGTTGAAAGAGCCTTGCCCCTTGCCGCCCGGACTAATCAAGTTCTTGGGTTTGGGCATCAAAACCCTGATGCCAGGACGCTATGCGATCGAGGAAGGCCAAGGATATTATCGGGTGACTTTCGGATAAGTCGAGTTGCGGTTTCGGGGTATCCCCCCACCCTGAAACCCAGAATATAGGTTAGAGAATGATGAACGATAAAAATTTCAACTCATTGATTTGCAATAATTTGACTTGGCGACTTGCCTCGTTTATCATTCAACTGTTCCTTAGGAGTAAATTTTCTGTTCACACTTTACATTCATAAAAAATGAAAAAAACGATTCAAAAACTACGGTTTCGTTGGCTGTTTCCGGCCATGCTGCTCCTGAGCGGCCTGACGGCAACAAGCGTCGAGACCCGAGGACAATCCCTGCAAACGCAGGCACAACAAAACGCCAACTGGGTGACCCCCGCTACGGCCATCGCCCTGCTGGAAGACAACATCGAGACCGTGCACGATCAGTTGCCGGGACTCACGGAAGGCACACAGCCGCACGACAATGCGCTGCGCCGAGTGGCCTTTTACAAAGGCATCATCCGGGAACTCCAGGCCGGAAAAAAGGTGCCTGACGCGCTGGAAACTGCACTCTCCGATGCTGCCACTTTGGGCGGCCAAAAGGAGGTTTCTTTCACTTCTAAACTGATTCTCAGGGCTTTGTACGATGAGACGAAAGTCTTTTTGAGCAATTGAACAAGTGTACAAGCCTGTACTCCGATGAGTTCACGATCACACAAGTAAAAACGTATCTTCAATGAAAAAGAGCAATTTTAATCTCCGCAACATACTGGTCCTATCTGCACTTTGGCTGTCATGCTCCATGAGCGCCCAGACCAACGTGAGTATGGCCCCAAATGGCGTTACCGCTGGTAGCCCATTCACCATAGCCCCACCGGCCAACTGCCTGTTCAATTTTTACGACAGCGGTGGCCCAGCAGCCAACTACAACTTGAATGCAGATGCTTCAGTGACGTTTGCACCCTCCAACCCGACTACATTTCGTGTACAAGTCTCCTTCCTATCCTTCGGACTGGAAGCAGGATGGGATGCGCTGTACATTTTCAATAGCAATACAGTGGGTACCAACCAAGTACCCGGCCCGCAGGGAATGACCAACAGTGGTTTTCCCGCCGGCAACTGGCAAACCATCAGCCCCGGCGTGGTGAGAGCCAACGCTGGCCTCGCAGCCGTAGGCAGCAACCCCGAAGAAGCCCTCACGTTCCAATTCCGCTCAGACCCCACCAACACCGCCCCTGGCTGGGTAGCAGTGGTGACACAGGTGCCAAAAGCCAACTGCGTGATGACGGCCCCGGCCAACATCACCGCCATGACTGGCCCCGCTTCCAACTCCTGCTTTATCAGTGTGAACACGCCGCTCCCGACTTTTACGCCGGGCGGATGCCAACTGACTTCGCAACTGCGCTACCGCCTCAACGGTGGCTCGCCCGTCGTGGTGACCGACATCGGCACCACCATGATCCCTACTCCGAAGGGCCAAAACGTGGTGACGTGGGAACTCATCGACCAGTGCGGAAACAGCGTGATCACATCGGCCAACCAACAGATTACGGTGACGGATAACACCGTTCCGACCATCTCCTGCCCTTCCAACATGACCTTCAACCTGTTGGCTGGCGACTGTTCTGCCAACATCGACTACAGCGTTTCGCTGGCCGACAACTGTGCGCTCACGCACACCGGCACAGTATCGCATCCCATTGATTTTGACAACGGGCAAGCGGGCATCATGTTCAATGTCAGTAATTTAAGCCTCGTACCGATCACCATCACAGAGTTTGGCCCATCGCTCGACATCGGCACTTGGCCGATGGAGGTGTACGTCACTACCGCGTCTTCTTCTTGGGTCGGCAAACAAAACACGCCTGCTGCTTGGACGCTGCTGGGCGGTGCTACGGTCACTTCCACCAGCCCAGGCAACGGCACACCGGTCGGTGGTTTCAACCTCACGCTGGCTCCCGGCCAATCGAGAGGCATCTATGTGACCAGCAAAACTGGCTTCCCGATGAACTTCACGGGCCTCGGCGCGGGCATAAACCGCCAATTTGACGACGGCACTTTGCGTGTGGCTTCCAACCCTGGCGGCAGCGTAGCCTACCCGTTTGGCAACACAGAGCAGAGTCGCGCTTACAACGGCTATGTGAAATACGAGGCAACAGCACCCGGCACGTCCATCCAAATGGGCGGCATCCCTTCGGGCGGAGAATTCCCGCTGGGCACTACCGTCAACACTTTCATCGGCACCGACGCATCGGGCAACACCACTGCTTGCTCGTTCAGTGTGACGGTGAAGGAATTTCCCAACCCAGTCTTGTCTCTGACGTGCAACGACTTGGTATTTGTAGCATTGGGCGATGACTGCCAAACGACACTGACTGCCGACGACGTACTCGAAGGCGGCCCCTACAAATGCTACGACAAGTATGTGGTAGAGATTGACAAAATTTTGCCGCTCGGCAACGGCCCCTGGGTACCCGCAGTGCTGACCAGTGCCGACATCGGCAAAACGTATGCGGTGCGTGTGACCGACCCAGCAACGGGCAACAAATGCCAGGGCAGCCTGAAGGTTTTCGACAACCTGGCACCCAAGTTGGAGTGCGCCTCTACGCCCACCTATGTGCCGTGCAGTTTCCCACCAGACCCAGAGTTTTCTAAAAAAGTAACTGTAAATCAGCGGTTTATCGCTGGCGGCCTACCGCTCAACGTGGTGGACAACCAGACCCGCACGTTTGAAATACCGGTATCGGTGCCTACTGACACGAAGTTGAACGACTTGGACTGCCGGGTGCGCATCACGGGCGATGCTTTCGCTTTCAACCTGCGCATCACGGTGGAAAGCCCCAACGGCACGCTGGTGACGGTGTGGGACGAATTCGGCGGCTGCGGCAACCAGCCGCTCTGGATCCGCTTCGACGACGAAGGGCTGGGCGGCATTCCGCAATGCCCTGACTTGACGACCGACAAGAAACTGAAACCACCATTTTTGGTCGGCCAACTCAGCGCTTTTGACAACCAAAACCCGAACGGCACTTGGAAAATCCACATCCGCGATATGGACGCTGGCGGCAACGTGTCGCTGATTGAGACCGCCGAACTGTACATGAACATGACCGGCACCTACTCTGCCGGTTTCCCCAACGGCCTCACGGCTCCGCCCATCACATCGCTCGGCAACAACTCGTTCCGCGTGCCCGCTGGCCTCATGGACGCTTGCAGCGACGTGACCCTCTCGTACACACAAACCGTTGTACCAGAGGCTTGTAACACAGGCTTCATATCCACCATCAACCGCCGCTGGCTGGCCCGCGACGCAAGCGGCAATACATCCACCTGCATTCAACAGATCAAATTGCTGCGGGCTGGGTTTGAAGATTTGGTGCAAGCACCCGACTACCACGAAAACGCCAACATGGCTTTCAACTGCACAGGTGCCTACCCTACCCCAGAGTGGATTGAGGGCCAAAACCTGCAAGGCTGGCCGTATGTGTACGGGATGCAGGGTACTTGCGCTATCTCGTGGAATTATACGGATGATGTTTCGCAAATTTGCGAAGGCAGTTACACCATCGTAAGGAAGTGGAGGTTTACAGATTTTTGCAGCACCACTTCCGTGTTCTCGCATGATCAATTGATTCAGGTACTGGACAAAAAAGGGCCTTCCATCGCTTGCCCAGCCAACATAACGGCTACTACCGATCCCTTCAACTGCTGCGGCACGGTGAACCTGCCAGATGTGATCTTGAACGATGAATGCTCCCGACTCATGGGCATCACCGCCACCGTGTATGTGATCGACCCGTATACTTTTGATACCACCAACGTGCTGATTGTCAACGGAAATCTGACTTCCTTCCCAGGCAACAACCCGACCAACAAGGATACACTGGGCGTGTTGGGCAGCACTTCGTGCTTGCCTGTGGGCAACCACTTGGTGGTCTATTCGGCTACCGATCAGTGCAGCAACACAGGTACCTGCTCGTTCATCCTCTCGGTGCGCGACTACTCGCCGCCTGTAGTAGCATTCGACGAATACACGGTGGTGGCCATAGGCGTGGACGACCCGAACGACTGCTACTTGCCCAGTGCCAACGGCTGCGAATTTGCCGGGGTGACTTGGCTCCGCGCCACTACGCTCGACGATGGCTCGCACGACAACTGCGGCAACCTGCGCTTCCGTGCTCGCCGCGTTACGCCATACAGCGACTGCATTTTGGGCCTAAATAAAACCAACAGCCACCCGGATTGCAGCGATGGCAACCCTGACGCGCTCAGCGAATTTGACATCGCTACTTCCGAAGGCGACTCGCTCAAATTTTACTGCTGCGAAGTGGGTACTACGCAGAACATCATCATCCGCGCCTACCAAC
Source organism: Saprospiraceae bacterium (assembly GCA_043718855.1). Lineage (GTDB taxonomy): Bacteria > Bacteroidota > Bacteroidia > Chitinophagales > Saprospiraceae > M3007. Next base: position 5,029 of record JAYSUY010001166.1, read on the forward strand.
TTGACCCCGACGGCAGCATCAGCCTGTACCCCGACGGCACCCAAATATTCAACGAGGGTACGGTGAAGGTAAATGTGCAGGACAAACTGAAGCCACAGTGCGACCCGCCGCTCAACCTGACGGTGACTTGCAACAACTTCGACCCTTCGCTGTGGGCGCATGGCCAGCCGTTGGTGTACGACAACTGCTGCCTCGACTCCACCAAAAATTATTTGGGACAAAAAGGCTTGACGCACACGGCCAACTACAGCCAATTCGACTCGCTGTGCAACCGAGGCACCATCATCCGCACGTTCCGTGTGTTCGATTGTCATGGGGCAAGCGGCTCTTGCATACAGCGCATCATCGTCACGCCCGACCAGACCAACAGCTATGCCATCCGCTTCCCCGACGACAAGGTGGTGAACTCCTGCGATGGAACACTCAAGCCATTCGGCGAGCCTATGTTTTCGGGAAATGACTGCGAAATGCTGGGCGTGTCGTTTGAGGATCAAGTATTTACAGTAGTGCAGGATGCGTGTTTCAAAATAGAGCGCACTTGGACGGTCATCAACTGGTGTACCTACAACCCTAACGTGGGCTGTACGGATGTACCCAACCCCAACCCCAGCAATACGACCAACCATGCCAGTAATCTGCCCGGCCCGGTGGTATCGAAAGACGGTACCGCCGCGCCCTGGGCACCCACAGTGGTGAAGATCAACCCAGGCGACGCGACAGCCACCAACTACAGCAAGTTTTGGAGTGCCAATGCCAACTGCTTCAGGTACAAGCAGATCATCAAAATAGCCGACACGCAGAAACCAGAACTCTACTGCCCACCTGGCCCGGTGGATGTGTGCGACGTAACGCCCAACAACCCGCTGCTCTGGAACAACCCAACTTGGTGGGACCCGAAGTTGCAGATACACGACCTCTGCGAATTGCCGACTGACCTCAGTGTGACGGGTACCGATGCTTGCTCTGGCCCGAACGTGACCCTCAGCTACCTGCTTTTCCTCGATCTGGATGGCGACAACGTGATGGAAACGGTGGTGAGCAGCACGAATTTGCCTGCTGCAAACACCATTTTTTACGGCAATGCTACCACGCCAAACTTCGCGGGGGGTACCGCTCGGCAGTTCGACCAGCGGCAGGTGTCAGCCGCCGACAAATACCGCTTTGCCCTCGAAACGACCATGAGCGCTACCGGCAAGATTGCTCGTGTGCGCTGGAACACCGACAAAAACCCCAGCACCTACGTCAACCCAGAACTCCCGCACGGCACCCACAAGATCAAGTGGATCGTATCGGATGGCTGCGGAAACGAATTGGTGAAGGAGTACACATTCATCATCAGAGACTGCAAGGCACCAAGCGTGGTGTGCATCAATGGCCTGAGTGCCAACGTGATGTCGGCAGGTATCACCTTGTTTGCCAGCGACTTCCTGTTGTTTGCACAAGACAACTGCTCGCCAATCGACAACATGCGCTTCGGCATCCGAAAGAGCGGCACTGGTGTCGGCTTCCCGCTCGATGCAAACGGCAACCCGCAAACCAGCGTGACATTTGGCTGCACGGAGATCGGCATCCAGCCGATAGAACTCTGGGCGATAGACATGGCGGGCAACGCGGATTTCTGCGAAACCTTCGTCATCATACAGGACAACCTCGGCAACTGCACTGGCAACGCCACCGTAGCGGGCGCGCTGATGACCGAGATGCACAGCGGCTTGGAGGAAGCCAACGTGGAAGTGGTGGGGCAAAACCCCAACGGGCCAAACTTCACGCAGGTGGGTATGACCGATAAGGAGGGGCATTTCAAATTCTCGAACGCCATCCCGTTGCTGTCAGACTTTACCGTCACTCCGATCAAAGACGATACTCCGCTCAACGGGGTTTCCACCTACGATCTGGTGCTGATCTCGAAGCACATCTTGGGTCTGGAGCCGCTCAGCACGCCGTACAAAATGATCGCTGCCGACGCGAACAAGTCTGGCTCGATC
>JAYSUY010001167.1:0-7010 GCA_043718855.1 Saprospiraceae bacterium
GCAAACTCGAAATAGCCAAGGAGCGCGAGATGAGCGAGTCGGGTGTGTACAAGATGCTGCACCGACTACAGGCTCTCGCCCTGGTGCAGATACAGCCCCAGACGGGCTATTTGCGCACCACCGAGAAGTGGTACAAGGCTGTGGTGGTTGCCGCAGAAACCCCTGAAATCGGGGGTGTACAAAGTGCAGTCGAAGGGGGTACACTTTGTACCGAAGGGGTACACTTTGTACAATCAGGGGGTACACTTTGTACAGTCGAAGGGGTACACTTTGTACCGATAAGGGGTGTACAAAGTGTACCATATAAGAGTAAAGATAAGAGTAAAGGGATAAGAGTGATAGATCAACCCTCACACACACCCGCGAGCGAGCGCGAGGCGGCAGCGGTCGAGGCCGAAAAAAAATCTGACGGCCCCGGCTTCGAGCCGTTCGAGGAAATTTTTGAAGAAAAAAAATTTGGCGGCGGGACGGAAACTTCAAGCGGCCCCGGCGCGGCGATGCTGGCAGCGGTGGCCGATGCGCGGGACTGGTGCGCTGTCCACCCCGACCAGGTGCGGCAGTGGTGCGCCATCGCCAAGTGGCGTGACGCGCTGGACGGGCCGATAGCGGGATTCTTCTCGCACTGGTGGGGCGAGAACGGCGCGCAGCACAGGTGCCGCTCGCAGCCGCTGGACTTTTTCCAGACGCGGTTTTTGAAGTGGCTGCAAGGGGAAGCCAGGATTCAACAGCAAAACACAAATCAGCAAAATTATGGACAGCGCACTGCTCACGGCGGCCATGCCGCAAATCGGAAAACTGCCCGTGCCAACGGAGCAGAGGATGCCTTCAACCCTGCTGCCGTCGCTGCCGTCCTCCGGGAGCGGCACGGCATCGAGGTTGATTTCCCTCGCGGCTGATCAGGCCGGGCTGCCCGCCTCGTTCGTGGCCCATGTGTCGGCGATGGTGCCAGCGCGCCAACTGGACCCGCTGGACGCTGACATGAGGGTGATGAAAGCAGTCGGCGAGGTAGCCGGGAACTTCGGTGGGCAGAGCAATTTGTCCAAATCCATGCTGAGCGAGTGCTGCGAGTTTTTCAAACAGAAATTTTCGGGCCTTGCGCCGGAGGAAATCGTGACGGCGTTCCGCATGGCTGCGGCGCGGGAACTGGACGTGGACGCTGCGCTGTACGGGGGCAATTTCAACGTGGAGCGGCTGGGCGGTGTGCTGGCGGCGTACAAGTTGCATCGGAACAAGGCGATGAGCGCGATGGAAAAGGCCAAGGCGATGTTGGCAGGGTTGGAGGCAGAAGGCAAGTGGCTTGATTGGCGGGAAACTGAGGCGGGAAGGGCTTTTTTTGAGCAGATGGAGGCTGACTGGGCGGCGAAGGCCGCAGAAGCGGACATGGAGGCGCGGAGCCGTGCGCGGCTGTTGAGGTTGGAGGACGATGCGGCGAAGATGCGGGCGCAGCGCGAGGAGTCGCTGACGGAGTTGGTGAAGTTGACATACTGGGAAAAGCAGATGGAGGTGCCGGGAGTGGATGAGCAGGGCGAGCCAGTGACGCTGACGAAGTGGGTGATGTGCCAGAAGGGTGACGAAGGCGCTGAGGTGATGCGAGAGAACTGGGTTCGGCAGGACATTGGGTTGGCCGCGTACTTGCGATTAGTGGAGTTTTTTGGTCTGTTCGTGACGTTCGACAAGGAGGAGGCTGAGCGCGTGGCGCGGGCTTGGGGCGATGTATGGCGGGAAGAGTGGTCAGATCGGCACCCGCTGTTGAAGTCGAGGTGGAAGGAGTACGCCCGCGCCCAAGCGAAGGCGATGAGGCAGTCGGTACGGCGCAGTCTGGAAGCAGCCGATGTGCTGCAACGAGCCGCGTCTGTGCGGCACCCAGACATGGGGGCGCGCATTTTGGGCGGCAAGACGAGAGCGACTTTGAAGAAGTGGAACGCTGAGTGGCCGGACGCGCTGGAAGGGTATATGCAGCGGGGCATTGTGCCGCCGCTGCTTGACGACTGGTTGCTGCACCTGGCGTTGTTGTGGGCCAAAGAGAACACAGGCGAGTGGCCCACAAAGAGTCTGATTGACCCGAATGCACAGGGGCAACAAAAAACAAACACGGCATGAGAAGGAAAATTGACATTCAAAGAACGCTGCCGCCCAATCGCCGCAAGAAACGCGCTGTGGCTGCTGAGGATGCGTCAGGCGGCGAAAAAAAGGCAAGGGTGTACGTTGACAGGCCAACGCCCAGAAAGTGCGCAGACGAGCGTTTTTTTGACCCTCGCAAACATCAAAACTGGCTGGCATGAGGAGGGGAAAAGGAAAGCCAAAGCGCCAGTCGCTGTACGTCATGGTGAACCTGCCCTTCGTGTGGTGGTGGAAGATCGGCATCAGCAACCGCACCGACCTGCGCAAGAAGCAGGTGAGCGCGGCGGCACCCGGCATTTGCGTTCCGATAGGCGTTTTCTGGGTGGGCGACGCGCTGGCAGTGGAGCAGTGGTTGCACCGGGCGTTCGCGCCGATGCAGGTGCGGTACTACAAGGGCGACGGCCACAGCGAGTGGTTCTGGTTTCCGGCGGGCATGGCTGCCTGGATGGTGGGCTTGGTCATCATGGCGGCGTGGCTCGGCCTGTGGCTGGCGGGCTTTTACATTATGTTTCAATACATTACGACATGACTATGCCTGCCGTCCGCATCGGCGTTGACCCGGCTTTCCGCGCTGGCGGCTTCACCGTGTGCATCCTCGACACCTCGGAGCGCTCCGCACACTTCCGTGTGTTCCGCGACGTGCTGACCTTCGACCGCTGGCTGCAAGGCCCTGACGCGCCCGACGATGCGCTCGTGACAGTAGAGAACAGCAACGCCACCAACACGAACTTCGACCAGGGCGGCAGCCGGGGCGCAGTGGCCCGCAAAGGTCGCAACGTCGGCACTAACCAAGCGGTAAGCCAACTGGCTGTGCAGAGCGCAATGGACCGATACGGCAAGTGCCGCGACGTAACTCCCAAACAGAAGGGCAAGAAGTGGAGCAAGCGGGAGTTTGAGGCGGCGCTGCGCGCCGATGGCGTGAGCACATACGGTCTGAGCGGCAGCCAAGACGCGCGGGACGCTTACAAACTGGCGACGCTGCGGGGCTGAGGACTGCAATTTACCGTAAGCGGGTTGCTACACCTTGCGCCACGCTTTGACCTTTGTCATCTAAAATAGACAAAGTTAGATGGCGACTGGCAAGAAAACGGGCGGGCGAAAACAAGGCAGCCGAAACAAGGCGAGCGGTGACATGAAAGAGCGTGTTGCGGGCATCGTATCAGACAAGTTTGCGGAGTTTGTCGAGAACATGGGCAAACTGGATGCCGAGGCCTACACGCGCACATACCTCAAACTAATGGAGTTCGTGCTGCCCAAGCAGCGGGAACTGAGCGGCACCGTGCAGGTGGAGCCTGTGAAGGTCATCATGCCCGACGGCTTCGCTTTTGAACTCGTATGAGGGAGCCGATAGACTTCTCGCGCAACCCCAAGCAGGGCGCGTACTTCGGGGAAGTGATGCGCTCCGTGTCGGGCAGCAGCGGGGTCAGGTTCTTTGCCTATGGCGGCGCGGTGCGGGGCGGCAAGACGTTCGTCACGCTGTTCTCGCTCATCATGCTGGCCCGCAAGTTCCCCGGCTCGCGCTGGCACGTCGTGCGGCGCGACCTGCCAGCCCTGCGCCAGACCACCATACCATCGTTCGAGAAGATCGCGCCGCCGTCTGTGCGCATCCACCGCGACCCCGGCAACTACCACGCGGAGTTCCCAAACGGCAGCAAGATATTTTTTAAGGCCGAGAGCAAGACGCAAGACCCCGAACTGCGCGACTGGCTTGGGCTTGAAACCAACGGCATCTTCATCGAGCAGGCAGAGGAAATCAGCGAGGCCATGTGGAACCGGGCCAAGGAGCGCACGGGCAGTTGGTACATCAAGCCGATGCCGCCGGGCCTTATCTTCCTGACCTTCAACCCATGCGACGGCTGGGTGCGCAAAACGTTCTACGAGCCGCACACGCGCCACGAACTCGCGCCGCCATACTACTACATGAATGCGCTGCCGCGCGACAACGCTTTCGTGACAGAGGACCAGTGGGCGACGTGGCGCACGATGGACGACATCAGTTACAAAATGTTCATCGAGGGGGACTGGGACGCGAAGCGCACCGACAACGCTTTCTATTGGGCGTTCAGCCGCGCCCGGCACGTCGGGCCTGTGGCCTTTGACCCCGCTCTGCCCGTGCATCTTTCCTTCGACCAGAACGTGCTGCCTTACAACACCCTGACCTGCTGGCAGGTGCGCTACGCGCCCGACGGCACGGCCACCTTGCAGCAGTTCGACGAGTTCTGCCTGACCTACCCCGGCAACGACACAGAGGCGGTGTGTGGGGCCTTCCTTGCCAAGTACGGCGCGATGGTGAAACAAGCGTATCTGTACGGCGACGCGAGCGGCCACAAGCGCGACACCCGGGGCCGAGAGACGGATTACAGCATTGCCAAGCGCGCGCTCCGGCAGATGCTCAACAACAGCAGCGACCGGACGCTTCGAAGCAACCCCGACGTGTTGCAGCGACGCGAGTGGCTCAACAACGTGCTGAGCGAGAAGTACGCTATACGGCTTCTCATCGGTGATAACTGCGCCAACACGCTGAACGACTTGCAGATGACGCAGACGGACGCGAACGGCCACAAACTGAAAAAGAAGGTCTCGAAGGACGGGGCGACGTTCGAGGAGGTAGGCCACTGTTTTGTAGGTGAAACACTGGTTGAAACAGCGGGTGGCCCGAAAAGGATAGACAGTATCAGCCCAGGTGACTTTGTACTTACCAGGGCGGGCTACAAGCGAGTCTTACAGGTATATGAAAATGGGGAAAGGGAGGTCAAGAGATTTAATCTGAATGAACACTTTGTAGTCTGTACCCCAGACCACAAAGTGTTCACAGACAGGGGATTCATGCCGATAAATTCGGTTAGAATTGGTGATGAAATCATTACTTTTGACGAAGAAAAAAGGTGTTTATGCAAACAGAGGTTATTGTCGTTGACGGTTTCAGATTTACACGTTACCCAGACTCCGAAAAGCGCGCTGAGCGAGCATACTATTCTGGCCGCGCAGGCGGAAGGAAGAAACAGCGCCTTCATAGGTATCTTTGGGAAAGACAAAGTGGCAAGGTGCCAGAGGGGTGCCATATCCATCATAAGGATGGCAACACGCTCAACAATGAACTGTCAAATCTTGAATGCTTGCCGATGCGAGAGCATCACAGACATCATTACAGTCAGTTGTCATCGGAGCGCAAACAGGAACTTAAAAATATTCTTTTGGAGCAAGCAATTCCTGCTTCAAAGGCTTGGCATAAGTCAGATGAAGGCAGAGAGTGGCACAGTAAAAATGCGTTGGGAAGCATACATCAGCCCAGAGAAATTGCCTGCATTGAATGTGGCGGCACAGCGCAAGTCATTGGTATGTCGGCTAAGTTTTGCAGCAGAAGATGCAAAAACAGATATAATGGGCGAATTGACAGGCAATCAAAGCAGTATAATGAAGTGCGCCACTGCGCGGTCTGCTCAAAAGAATTTAGCACCAATAAATATGGCAAGGCTAAAAACTGCTCACCCACTTGCGGAGCGAAGTACAAGAAAGGTGTACGATTTGAGGGTGTCAGAGGAGCATGAGTATTTTGCAAATGGTATTTTAGTGCATAATTGCGGCGACACGTTGGACTACTGCGCGACCACGATATTTCGCCGCGAGTTCGACCATTACCGGAACCTGCGGTTTGGGCTGAACGTGAACGTGCAGGTGTGATTCAGCGGCTCAGGCGTAAGCCTCCTCCTCTCGCCATGCTCTCGACATCCGGTGCAGTTTCTCTTGGGTGTCGTACAAGTTCAGGGCGAAGATGTGCCTGCGGGTGTCTTGGTCAACGGTTTCCCACAGTATCTCTATGAGGATGTCCAGTGCCTTGCTCGACGAGCCGAGCGCCGCAAGCCATTCGGCGGCTATCTTGACGTTGAAAGAGGTGGTGGACACTCCGGGGAAGGCTTCCTCCAAGCGCACTTCTTTGAGCGGGTAGCCCGCTCTGGCACAGGCCGCCAAAAAGGGCGAGAGTTTGTTCGTCAGTTCTTTTCTATCCATAGCAGAAGCCCGTCCGGGCGGTCTTTGAGCAGTGAGAGGAGGTCGTTTACATCAGATTGTTTCATAAAGCCGCAGGGCTTGTACCTGCTGTTCTCGCTCCAGTTCCCGAACAGCAGGGAGTTGGCTTTGAAAAGATGCGCGTTGGTGCTGATGTCGCGCTCAAAATTGTGCAGCAGACCGCTGCAAATGAGCAGTATGTGCAGGTTGTGGGTCTTGAAAAAACGCCTGACCTCGCCGATTCCCGCGCCGCTTGCCGGTTTGTCGTCCTCGTCGAACAGGTTGGGCACGCTGATGCGCTCGCAAATCTTGGCTTTCAGCATCAACTCCACGCTGTAACCCGCCAGATAGAACGCCCCGTCGTGCTTGCCGCTGAGGTACAGTATCTCGGCCTCTTCCAGACGCTCGTAGGCCAGTCGCTTTATCTCGGAGGGGTCTTTCATGTGACAAAGTTACGCCCTCAAAATATTTTTGTCGGACAAAAGTATGGAGCGTACCTTTGCCGTGCGAAGTTTATTAACCTAATTTTCATGCACGGCTGTTTTCCAACAACAAGACTGGCAAATTCAAGATCTGGCAGGCACATGGGTGAAAGTCCCTATGTCCGTTTAACGCCCTGCGTTAATGAACTTCGCAGTGACCTGCCTTTTTTTTCCAAACTCAATTCTTTTCCGTCACTATGCGAAGTTCAACGGACACCACCTCCTTCCTCGCCGTCTATGGTGAGGTATTCGACCACGAGATTTGCTCAAAACTTCTCGAAATCGAGCGCGACATCCAGAAACTACCCGACCTCATCAACTACCGCCGAAAGGCCGAGTGCCTGATGATGACCTTCATCTTTATGAACCTGCACAAACAGCGCATCGAGCACCAGCAGGCCG
>JAYSUY010001168.1:0-2541 GCA_043718855.1 Saprospiraceae bacterium
GCCGCTTTGTCATTCCGTAGGAAACTGTCCGCGTCTCGGAACACGTCTCGATACGACTTGCGCCGAGACGCGGACAGTTTCCTACGGAATGACAAAGCGGCACACACCGAGATTTGCACCGAGACATACTTTTAGGAAAAAATCTGTCTCACCAACTCAGCAACTCCCCAATCGCATCGCCCACTTTTTCAATCGAAGGAATCATCGCTTGTTCCAGCACCGAGTTGAGTGGTACGGCGGGAAGGTTTTCCGCTCCGATGGTGCGCACCGGCGCGTCCAAGTGTCGGAAGCAACGCTCCTGAATTCGAGCCGCCAGCGTCTGGGCGAACGAGTTATTCACCTGCTCCTCCGTCACCACCAGCACTCGGCCATGTCGGCGAGCGGCGGTATACATCGCCTCCTCGTCAAGCGGGCAGAGAGTACGCAGGTCGAGTACCTCTACCCTACCCTTCCAGCGGTCATTGGCTGCGTTGGTGGCCCAGTGTACGCCCATACCGTAGGTGACTACCGCCAGCGTCTCGCCTTTTTCAACCAATTCATTATCAGCGGATAACGCCGTGCGGGCTTTCCCGAATGGGATGACGTAGTCCTCGTCAGGCTCCACCGATCGGGCCGCGTCGGTACCGCGCACCTTGCTCCAGTACAGGCCTTTGTGCTCAAAAATCACCACTGGGTTGGGGTCATACCAGGCCGATTTGAGCAAGCCTTTCAGGTCAGCCCCGTTGCTGGGGTAAGCGATTTTTACCCCCCGGATTTGCGTCAGCACCGTCTCCACGCTGCTGCTGTGGTAGGGGCCGCCGCTGCCGTAGGCCCCGATGGGTACCCGGATGACACAGGAAACCGGCCACTTGCCATTGCTCAGGTAGCAACTGCGCGACACCTCGCTGAACAATTGGTTCAGCCCCGGCCAGATGTAGTCGGCGAACTGCACCTCCACGATGGGCCGCAGCCCCACCGCGCTCATGCCCGCCGTGCTCCCGACGATGAACGCCTCCTGAATCGGCGTGTTGAACACCCGGTGGTCGCCAAATTTTTCGGCCAAAGTTGCCGCTTCACGGAACACCCCGCCCAGCCTCCGGCCTACATCCTGCCCATACACCAAGCATTCGGGATGCTTGCGCATCAGTTCCTCGATGGCAAACAAGGCGCAGTCCACCATCACCTTCGTCTCGCCATTTTTAGGCTCGCGCTCACCGCGCTCCTCCGTCACGGGCGTAGGGGCAAAGTCATGGGTAAATAAGTCTTCGGGGCGCGGGTCTTCAGCGTTTCGGGCCTCCTCAAAATCAGCGGCGACGAGCGCAGTAACCTCTTTTTCAATCTGTTGGAGTTGCTGTTCGGAGAAACCGTTTTCGCGCAGCGTATTTCTCAGCAGCGGAAATGGATCGCGGGTGCTGTGTTCGGCGAAGTCGTCGCGGTACCAATCCTTGCGCACCCCGGAGGTGTGGTGGTTGAGCAGCGGCACCCGCACATGGAGCAAAAAAGGGCGACGCTCGATGCGGATTTTTTCAAAAATGCCCTCCACAGCAGTCCAGCATTCCATGAAATCGGAGCCATCTATGCTCAAGGCTTCGAGGCCCGGAAAGCCTTTTGCATACTCGGCAGCGTTGGCAACGTAACTCTCGGCAGCATTGGCCGAGATGCCCCAGCCGTTGTCCTGCACGAGATACAGGATGGGGAGTTTTTTCAGCACAGCCATCTGGAATGCCTCCGAAATCTCGCCTTCGGTGACGGCGGAGTCCCCGAGGGAGCAGACGACGAGAGGCTGTTGGCTGTTGGCTGTTGGCCTTTGGCTGTCGCTGGGCTTTGCGTTGCCAACAGCCAAAGGCCAAGAGCCAACAGCCAACAGTTGCTCCTTGTACCACATCCCCATCGCCGCGCCGGTAGCCGGTATGGCCTGCATCCCGGTTGCGCTGCTCTGGTGGGGTATTTTGGGAAAATTTTCGTCGCGCAGCGCGGGGTGGCAATAGTAGGAGCGGCCCCCGGAAAACGGGTCGTCGCGCTTGGCCATGAGTTGTAGCATGAGGTGGTAAGGGCGGAGACCCATGCCCAACAGGATGCTGTCGTCGCGGTAGTAAGGATAAACGAAATCTTGCGCAAGCAACTGTAAACCAACGGCTAACTGTATCGCCTCGTGGCCGCGCGAGGTGGCGTGGACGTATTTGGAGACGAACTTGAAGTTGGCTTCGTAATGCTCGGTCATGGCCTTGGCGGTGGCCATGAGGCGGAAGGCTTTTTCAAGAACTGAGCGGTGAGGAGTGAGCGGTGAGGAGTGGGGGACAAGGGCTGTCGTTGTGGGCGTGGTGGTGGGCACGGTGCGTTGTTTTTAAAACTGCTCTGAAACGTGGCGGCAAAGGTAGTTCGGCTTTCTCCTAAAAAACACCGTGCCTTGCTGCTCACGAGGAGCGGCAAGGCACAAAGCTGTATTCAGCACAAGATTCAGATTAAGCCAACGTCCGCACGGGAAGCCCTTCGCTTTCCCAAGCCGTCAGCCCGCCGTCAAGGATGGCTACATCGGGGTAGCCCTGCTCGAGCAGGAATTTT
>JAYSUY010001169.1:0-7004 GCA_043718855.1 Saprospiraceae bacterium
CCCGTTCAGGTGTGCCACTCTTTTTTTAGGCTACTACAGCCAATCGAATCAATCGGTCTAATCTCAAAAATCGAATCCCTCAAAACATCCCGTAATACAGTTTCAGCGTAGCGTCCGTCTCCTGCTCCTTGATCTGCTCGATCAATTTTCCCAGCGCTTCAGCCTTAGCGGTGTTGCCTTTTTCTTCAAACACCTTGCGCATATCGGCGATGGCTTTGGTGGCCCCGAAGCGGCGGAAGAGGCTGGTCTTGGCATCCATCGAAATGGCCTTCAATTTGTCCACGCCTGCATCGATCAGGGCCGGGTCATTGATACCGACGAGCGATTTCTGGTAATTGTCGAAGAAAGCAAATGCGCCCATGTAGTCCACTTTGCCCATTTTTTTCTCAAAAAACGGCAGGTTGTCGCGGTTCGGGTTGTTGCCGTACAGTTCACTGAGTGTCTGGATGATGCCGTCGCTGTCGTCGCTTTCGAAGGTGCGCGACACGATGAGGGCCGCTGGCGGATCAAGTTTGGCAAGCCCTGCAAGAGCTGCGCCCACCACGCTGTAGGGCTGCTCAGTGCCGAGGTATTTCTGCATGGTGGCAGCGTACTGCTTGTCGCCCGTTTTGCCCAACGAGGTGAGAGCAGTAGCGCGTACCTGTGGGTCAGGGTCGCTATCGGCCAGTTTGGTGAGCGCAGTCAGCGTGGCTGGATTGTCGAGGTCGGCGCGTTGGATGGCTTTCTGGCGCAGGTGGCGCGACTTGTCGGCGAGTGCTTCGGAAAAAATCTGGTTGGAGAGTGTCGTTTTTTCTGTTTTCAAGGCTTCGAGCGCTTCGGAGCGGTCGAGGTAGTTTTTGCCGTTGCGGTACAGGAAAGCGAATTCCTCTGGGCTGTGGTTGTCTGTTTTGACGCAAAGCAGGGTTTTTTCGGCATCTACATTGACGAAAGCGGGTTGGGCAGCGGCATCGAACAGGAAGGTCTGGCTGCGTTTGGTGACCCGGATTTGCTCCCGGCGCGATTTACCCGAAGCGTCATAAATGTCCACCGCGAGCGGCAGTTCGAAGATGTACGGCACCTTGTTTTCAGCCGCTTGTGTCTGCGAAATGGTGACCGATGCTTTTTTGGCAGATTCGTCCCAGCCGTAGTTGATTTCGAGGTTGGGGTGGCCAGCGGCGTAGAACCACTGGTTCCAGAACCAGTTGAGGTCGCGCCCGGTCACATCCTCGAAAGCCAAGCGGAGTTCGTGGGCCTCTACATCGGTGTACTCGTTTTTCTTCAAATACCGCTGCAGCGCAGCAAAAAACGCTTCGTCGCCCAGTTCCGTGCGGAGCATGTGGAGGGTTGCCCCGCCCTTGTTGTAGGAGTGCGCATCGAACATATCCTCGCGGCTGCCGTGCCCGAAGTGGATGAGCGGGTGGCCGCCGTCGGCTGCGGAAAAAATATAGCCCTCGCGTTCTTCCTGCTCGTGGGCTTCGGCCTCGTCGCGGCCATGCTTGTGTTCAGCCCAGAGGTACTCGGAGTAGTTGGCAAAACCTTCATTGAGGGTCAGGTTGGCCCAACTTTCGGTGGTCACGAGGTCGCCAAACCACTGGTGGAACATCTCGTGGGCCACCACGCCTTCGTTTGTCCAGTGGTTGTCGAGCAATGCACGACGGTCTTTTTGCATGAATTCGCCAAAAATAACGGCAGTTGTGTTTTCCATCGCGCCGCTCACATAGTCGCGCACCACCACCTGCGAGAATTTCTGCCAAGGGTAGGCGTAGCCCAGTTTGTTGGAAAAAAATTCGAGCATCTCGGTCGTGTGCGGGTAGATGTCGCGGGCATACTGTTCAAATTTTGGCTCCACGTAGTAGTCCACATCAATGCCGCGCCACTTGTCTTTCACCACTGCATACTCGCCGATGGCCATCATAAACAGGTAGGGCGCGTGGGGTTTGTCCATTTTCCAGTAGTCGGTGCGGGTGCCGTCAGTGTTCTTTTTGGAGGAGATGAGCAGGCCGTTGGAGAGGGTTTTGTACTTGTCTTCCACCGTGAGGTACATCTCCTGGGTGCAGCGCTCATTGGGCTTGTCCACCGTCGGCATCCAGAACGAGTTGCTCTCGGTTTCGCCCTGCGTCCAGATTTGGCGGGGCTTATCGGGGGTAGCGCCGTCGGCATTGATGAAGTACAGGCCCTTGTCGCTGGTGATGGCCGCGCTGCCGCCGAAGGCTTCGCGCTCGTCGGGTTTAGCAGTGTAGGTGATGGCGATTTTGAATTCCTCGGTGCGGGTGAAAGTCTTGCCGAGTTGGACGGTGAGTTGCTCGTTGTTGTAGTCGTATTTCAACCCCACCCCCGGCCCCTCCCCAGAAGGAGAGGGGAGCAACGTAACTGACTTGATGTCAAAGTTTTTTGCATCGAGTGTTACTCGGTCAGTGGCATAAAACCAAGGGCGCAACGTGAGTGTGGCCTTACCGTTGGCGCGTTTTTTAGCCCAGTCGAACGACAGTTCCACTTTGGTGTGGATGAGATCGTGCTCAAAAGTGTGGGAGGGGTTGTAGGGTTGTAGGGTATCCGACTGCTCGGCGGCTTCGGGCGTAATTTCCGCGCCGTCCATGAGGTTGTACTCAGCGGGTGCTTCGTCGTCTTCGCCCGTTAGGGGCTTGCCCAGCGTGTCCCAAGCGGCAGGTTCTGTGGGGGGAGCCGGGACGGTTGTGGCGATTTTAGAGCCAGTTTTGGGCGTACAAGCGATGTACAAAAGGGCCAAAAGGAAGGTCGGGAGAAAGAGTTTGCGCATTGCGATGATGGTTATGTTGCTGTATGAGTGGGTATGCAGTGTTTGTCGGTGGGTCTATTTCGGCACGAATAGTTGCCTGTCATTTCCTAAGTTTGAGTGCCGCGTTAGGAACGGTCAAAAACGCGCTCGTCACGTTTCACGGCACAAAATTCAGGATAAAAATTTACCCAATCGCCTGTATGCGTTGCGTTTTCGCCCAAATATGAATTTTCATGTAGGATTAGACCTGATTTTGAGATTGAATGTGCGCTGCCACCCCCCGCGCCATCAGCCACTGCCCAACGATGTAAGTCGCCATGACGGCTACTCTCGACCACTCGAAGGAGTGGCCAAATTTGTTGATCGCCAGCAAACTATCTGACAGCACGAACAGCAGCGCACCTGCGGCCAGCATGACAAAAATGGGGCGAGCCAAGCGGTTGCGCCAGTTGAGTACACTCATCGCCATCGTCACCAGCACCGCCGCGTAGGCAGCCACGGGTGGTCTCATCCCCGGTGGTACATCAGGCCAGAGCCAAGCGAGTAGGGCCACGAGGTAGGCAAGAGCCGGCAACAGCAGTACAGGTTTTTCGTGCAAAAAGCCGCGCCGTCCCCTCATTTCTCCCCAAACACCAGCGATGTAGCAGCCATGTGCCAACAGAAAAGCCCCCAGCCCCATCAGAAAAAACGAGCCACCGCTGCTTTTTCCCGTAAACATGAGCAGCGTGTCGCCCAGCGTGGAGCAGAGCAGACCAAGCAGCCACCACCCGCGCAGCTGGCGGCTTGGGCTGGCTTGTGTAGAAGCCCAAAGCCAAGCCGCCAGCAGCGGCATCAGCAGGGGTTTGGTGCAGAGGATCAGCGTTTTACTGAACAAAACTTCGCCGAGCATCAGCGCGATGGAGTCGGCGAGGAAGGCTAGGAGGAGGAGGAGGGGGTGTTTTGTCATTTTATGCTACTTTTGTGCAAAATCATAGCCTCAGGATCGCCTCTTTTGTTCAGTCATAAGTTTGACCATCTAAAAAACAGACTGATATGATCGCCGTTGTCGCCCATCCACCGCTGACCCAAATGCAAATACTTGACTTTCTCAAGAGCCAAAAGCCGTTCTTGACAAGTACCTACCAAGTGAGCAAACTTGGTCTGTTTGGTTCTTATGCCAAAGGGACGCAGACAGTGGACAGTGATGTTGATATCATCTTGGAGTTTGAGGGAGGCACAGAAAATCTCTTGGAAAAGCGGCTTTCGCTCGAAGCCTTTTTTCAATCAAAATTAGGTCTCAAGGTAGACATCGCCCGTGAACGGTTCCTGCGTCGGAGCATCCGCGATAAAATTCTTAGCCATGCCATCTTTGTCTGAAAAAGAAATCGAGTCTCTGGAGCGGCTTGCAGAGGTGCTGGAAAAGATTCAGCTTTTTGCAACCCCTGTCTCCGTTTGGCAAGAACTGGAGGCCGACGAGTTGCGGTTGGATGCCATTTTGATGAACTTCATCAACTTGGGTGAGTGCGTTGTTCGCCTACCTGAAAGTTTTTTAGTAAGTCACCCCAAAATTGAATGGCAAAAGATAAAAGGGCTAAGGAACATCGTAGCCCACGATTACTGGGGCGTGGATATTGAAATGGTGTGGCAGATTGTAAAAAGCAAATTGCCAGTGTTCTCTTTGCAAATTTCGCAGATTTTGAGAGACGACCGGTAGTGCCATCTTCATAATGGCCCCTACCCCTTCACCCACAGCCGCCCCACTTTCCCCTTCCCCGTTTTCAGCAACAGCCCATACGTCCCGGCGGGCAAGTCAGCCACCTGCACGGGCTGCTCGTGGCGGCCCGCTGGCAGCGAGCCGAGGCGCAGCGTCTGCACCGTTTTTCCCGTCAAGTCCAGCACCTCCAACGTCACGTTTTCTTTACTCGGCAAAACGAAAGCCGCCGTCAGCACATCACGAGCAGGGTTGGGGCTAATGCTTTGAAAATCAGGCGCAAGACTGGGTTCGGCAGATGCGCTGCTGATGGGCGCCATGTCCGTCTGCCACACACCGAGGCCGTAGGTGGCTACCCGGAGTTTGCGGCCCGGTGCCGCGCTGAGGTGCATGGCGAGCATGGCCTGTGGCCCGGTGGCGGTGTACAGCGACCACGATTGGCCACCATCAATGGAGTGCCACACGCCGAGGTCGTTGCCCACGTACATCTGGCTCGGCTGGTCTGGGTCGATGAGCAGCGAGTTGGTCGGCACATCGGGCAGGCCCGCGTCGGAGGGTACCCATGTGGTACCGCCATCAGTGCTGCGCCACACATGAGCAGTGTTGAACCCAGCGAAAGCCGCATACAGCGTATTGGTATCCTGCGGGTGTACGGCGATGTCCATGCACAGGCGGTTGGGCAGACCAGTGAGCGGAGTCAGTCCGTTTCCCCAGTAGTCAAATTTGAACAGCCGCGCCTCGTTCGTCACCGTCGGTGCTGTGCTAAAATACGACACGTAGGGATTTTTTGGGTGAACAGCGATGGCCAGGATCGCGTCGCCATCGGTTAGCACTGAGCCAGTGAAGTCGTCCCATGAATTGCCTCCGTTGCCGCTAAAAAAAAGACTTTCCGCCCCGGCGTACATGACTTTCGGGTCGGAGGGTGCAATCTCGAAAGGGCCGTTGAAAGCGGGGTTTTGGTCGTTCATCTCTTGGCTGGCGATGTAGTTGAACGACTGGCCGCCATCATCTGAGCGGTAGATGCTGAGATACTGCGAGGAGCCGAACAGCACCTTGTCGTTACCCGGCTGGATGGCCGCACACTGGCCATCGCCGCCCAGCACCCGCGTCCACGAGGGGCTGCCAGTGTATATGGCCGTCGAGTTGTCCTGCATCCCACCGATGCACAGCAACGGGTTGGTGGTCGAGTTACCGAGGTTAGCGTAGAACTGTTGGGTCTGGTAGCCGCCGTTGCGCCCGGCAAAGGTTTTGCCACCGTCATAGGAGACAAAAATGCCGCCGTCGGTGGCGTAGTACAACTTGTTGGGGTCTTGTTCCACGCGGTACACCCGGTGCATATCAGCGTGGGCGTAGTCTGGCGGGCCTTCTTTCCCACCTGCTGGCACTTGGCCGAAGTACCATTTGTTCCAAAAAGATTGGCGCGCCGTCGTCGTCCCGCTGTTCACCGAGCGCCAAGCATCAATGCCCACCCACACGATTTCAGCCGGCTTGTCGGGGTGTACCGATACGTCGTGCGAGTACCAGCCCTGGTAAGTGCAGACATTCTCACTGCTGGTTTGTGTCCAACTATTGCCGCCGTTGGTGCTTTTGAAGAGGCCCGCCTGATCAAAAGCGTTGCCCACCGAAGCGTACAGCACCGAGGGCTGGCTTTTGCAAATCGAGAGCAGGGTTTTGCCCGAATAGCCCTCCGGCAAGCCGCCCGAAAGCACGTTAAAATTTTTGCCGCCATTGGTAGAGCGGTAGATGCCGCTCACCGCATCGTCGTCGAGCGAGCCGTGTGTCACGAAAATCTGGTTGGTGTCGGTCGGGTGCAGTTCGATGTCCACCGCCATGCTCAGCGCGTGTACCGTCTGCCAAGTTTTGCCCGCGTCGTAGCTGCGCAGCAGCCCTTCGGTAGTGGCAGCGTACACGGTGGAGGGGCGCAGCGGGTTGAGTTTAATGTCCTGCACCCCGCGCAAGTCGCCGTAGCCCCAGTCGAGGCTTTTGTCCCACGTCGCGCCGCCGTCGGTGGTTTTCAAAATGCCGATGCCGTAGGTGCCGCGTGTGGTGCGCACCGCCACGTTGGGGGCCGAATTTTCCAGGTTGTACACCTCGCCCGTACCCGCGTACACCACGTTGGGGTTGCTGGGATCAATGGCTAATGCGCTGACACCCAGTACCGGAAAGCCCGTTTCGATGCGTTGCCAAGCCTCCGCGCCGCGCCCCGCCGTAGTCGTGCGCCAGATGCCGCCCGATGCGCTGCCTGCCCAGATGATGTTGGTGTCCTGCGGATGCACGGCGATGCACAGCGTGCGCCCGCCCACGTTTTTGGGGCCAAGTGCCTCCCACACGGGGCCGCCGCGAAGTTGCCCTTCGAGGCGCATTTGGGCCATGGCCTGCTCGTATTTTTCTGTGTAAAAACGCCCGTCGGGGAAAGTGCGAGCCATCGCCCAGTGGCGAAATGCCGCGCCCGCCTCGGAGGGTGAGTGCTCGGATGGAGAGTGAGGGCGGTTGCTGTTTTGGCAAGCCGAAAGCAGGGCGAGGGCGAAAAAGAGGGCCAGCAAGGTGCGCATGAGTAGGGAGTTGAGCGAGTGAAAAAAA
>JAYSUY010001170.1:0-6995 GCA_043718855.1 Saprospiraceae bacterium
AATGCAGGGGCAATCGCCTCGCCCGCTCCTCTCGCTGAGCGCCAAACTCATCTGGGCCGGGAGCGTGACGCTGGCAGCAGCCATCTTTTTTGCCCGCGAAGATTTGGTACACCTGATGCTGCCCGAACGTGCCTCGGCCTACCGGTGGGATACGCTGGGGATGCTCATCTGGGCTTTCGTGCCCGTGTGCACCATCCACGTTTTCAGCACTTTGCTCACGGCACACGAGCGGCTGAGCGCTATGAACCGCTTCTTCGTCATCGGCATCGCGCTCGACTTAGCACTCAATCTGCTGCTCATCCCGCACTGGCAAGCCTTCGGCGCGGCAGTGGCGGCGGTGGCGACGCAGACTTTTGTGGCGGTGTCGCTGGTGTGGCTGTGCGTACGCAGTTTTGGGCTAAAACCGAGTCGAGCAGGGATGCTCCGGGTGGCGGGTTTTGTGGCAGCGGTGGTGGCAGCAGATTGGGCCGTTTTTACCCAAACAGAGTGGGCGTGGTGGCTGAAATTTGGCGGTGCGCTGGCAGTAGGTGGAGCGAGCGCATTGGTTTTCAATCTGTTGGACTGGCGGACGGCTTTGAGAACGATGGACTATAAGCGAGGAAGTATGAACGAGGAACTATGAACGAGGAGTCGTACTCGGTATGGTTCATAGTTCATACCTCATAGTTCATTGTTACCCCAGCAGCGTCCGGTAATCATCCCACTGCGCGTCCTCGTTTTTCATTTCCAGCAAGTCGAACAACTGCCCTTCGTACAGCGATTCGAGTTCCAGCGCGGTGCGGCTCGTGCGCAGTTCCACCATGCCCTTGCGGAGTTGCTCCAGCCGCCAAGCGTAGGTGCGTTCCATGCGGGCGAAGATTTGTTCGCAAGCGGCGGCGTGGTCTCTGCCGCTGCTGTCGGCCATGCACAATGCCGTTCCCAGTTCTTTAGCCCTTCCCTTCGAGCATTTCGATCAAGCGCTCAATTTGCCCCCCTTGGTCATTTACTTGCTTCCTGAGCGTCTCGATGAGTGCTGCGTCGGTATTCGAGGCTGCGCTCGGCAGGATGTTGTAGTTGTTGGAATGGCCGCCCTGCTGCTGATAACTGTTGAACGCATTCACAGCATTTTGTCCAAAAAAGGTACCCGGGTTGACTTCGTAGGCCTCTCCGAATTTTCCAAGCACTCCGACCGAGATGTCGTGCATCCCGCGCTCTATTTCACTGAGGTACTGAGGTGAAATCCCCAGCAGTTCGGCAGCGTCTTTCTGTTTGATGCCTTTAAAGTTTCGGATTTTCTGGAGGTTCTCCCCGATCTCTTTCATGTTGCTGACTTTTTTGATGGACATTTTCTGAGCGGCGGTTGGTGATGAACTTGATTTTTTCAGCTGCGAAAGTAATGCCCGGAGCGTGTTTTTCTCATGGTAAAAAACTTTTATTGTCTCCAAGATGCCCTGATCTTTGTCGCACTTAAGTTCCGAACGGGTTGCCCATTCTCGATTTCCTCTTCACCCTTCACCCATCCATGATGCCTATGCTCAATCTCCCACTCCTCCGTTTTTTGGCCGCGCTCGCGCTCTTCGTTTTTTTGCTGCCCACTTGCAAAGACAAAGACTGCACCGATGCCGCCAACCCTGACTGCCCCAACTACGACCCCTGCCTGATGGCAAAAGTGGCAAACGCCGAGTTTGTCATCTTGGACTCCCTCAGATACTACTCTTCGGATTTTGGCGCAGCACTACCCGTAGACACCATGTGGACATTTGCTGCCATACACTTCCGTGCCTTGCATGAAAATGACACTTATGAGTGGAAGGTGGGTACCGATAATCGGGTATTCACCCAGCGCGAATTTAAATTGGATTTTTATTCGGATGCTATCGGCAATATCCCTGTCAGGCTCATTACCACGCGTAAGTCACAACCCGACTGCATTTCAGGTGATGATGGGCGGGACACCTTCTACCGCAACCTTTTCCTTGTAGATTATCTGGCGAATTATCAAAAAATACCCATTTTTGGTTCATTCAAAGGCTACAATGAAGATCAGAAAGATAGTGTTTTCACAATTAAGATATTTAATACGGAGTTTAAAGACTTTGGCATTTATGGTTTCCCCAAAGGGTGCTACGACGAAAAGATAACAGGCGTATATCAGGATATGATACCATCTTGGAAGGGTTTTGTAGCAACACCTTTTGCTTGTACGTTTTTTATGGATGCCGTCGGTCGACTCCAACCAGACAACAAAACATTGATCATAGACTACAACACCCGAGAAAACAGCAGCGCGCCTCGGGTGTACAGGAGGTTTATCGGAATCAAACAGTAACACTCTCACTCTCTCAATTTTTTTTGCATGAAAAATGCCATACTTTCTCTCGCATTCGCGGGGGCTTTCATCCTCTTTGCCCTTACGACACTGGCTCAAACCCCTCCTGACCCGCAGTGTATCATCGCGACTGCCACGACTCCTTACACCCAACCGGGTTCCACCTATGCAAACAATCCCAACAATTTTGATTGGAAAGCCTCAGAATGGCTGTTGTGGATACTTCGTGATGATGGTACCTTCTACTCTGTGTCTGCCGAGTCCCCATTTTGGGATCCAGGGCCGGTTTTTTTTCCCAATACCAACCATCTGGCAGTAAACAGCACGGGCGATCCGCGTGATTTTGAGCCGGGTGATGGTTGGGAACTGCTGATGGACGACAGAGGCACCAGCAGCAAACCCGTACGTGTACCCACGGTCACACTGTACAACCGCTTTGAAGCCAAAGTGAGACAATTTCAGTGGATGACGATTGAGCCGGGATTGTTCCAGACGGCTTCGCAAACAGTTGTAAGAGACAAAACCTATAACCGTACTTCTGCACTTTTTGAGCATGCCAACAGTCCAATGAATGCATTAGATAGATTTGACAAAAGTATCGAGGTTGAAGCATTCAACGAGTACACCGTGCAGGGCGGTACATGGCTTTTTTCCGAGTTTGCCGCTGCCTATGACCCATGCACATGTGTGTTCCAGTCTGGCATCAACTTCGAGCCTCGGCTTTTTAGGGAAGAAAGCATCAGCCTCAAGTTGGAAGGTACAAGCATTTCAGACCCTGTTATAGCAGGAACTAAGGCAAAGACGACTGCTATCAACAAGTTTAGTTCAGCAATCGGGAAAGTTGTTTCAACGGCGGAGGTTGTGCCAAAAGGGTACAAGAGTTACGACAACTTAAACAAGCTTACCAAAGACTTAGGCGATTATGTGGATAATCTGGGTATCAACCCTAACACAAAAGCGCCTTACAAGTTGCCAAGTTTTATCAAGGATTTGCCTCAAATAGGAGCTATTGCTACGGTACTAGAATTCCTTATTGGAGGCGGCAAATCAAGTGCTTCTGCGAAACCGTCGTCTTATCAGAGTCGATACAAGTTTGAGGGTACAGGCACCGTGAATTTTGTACAAACTTTTGAGCAACGCAGCATATATACACCTGGGTCAGTCAAAAAAAGTATACCACCACCTGCCGGAACAGATGTCAATCGTATCCCGATTTATAACAACCCCCTTGGCATTATGAATGTACTGGAGACCCCCATAATCGAGATTGTGAAAAAACCATTCAGTTCGAGCGAACCGAACTACAAGTACAAACTTAAAGAAAACATCAAATATGCCATAAATGGCACTGCCGGGCTTGGGAATTTGGTTCAGTTGAAAGGTTCTCTTTATTTTGATTACTGTGAAGGTGTCGACGATCCAAACATAACTACCCTTACCAATCTATTGCCTGTTGATAATCATACTATGCGCACTCCTTTTGTCCCACTTGGTGTGTTACCTGAATATACCATAAATGCTGTCAATTTTACTATTCCGCCACTGACAGCGTGGCTTGGTTGTGACCCAGAGATAAATCCAACTTTGGAGGTAATAGCAACTTTCCAACCTCAAGGGAGTGCCGAAGAAGTTTTTTATGCATCTCGGTTCAAAGCAGACCCCCAACTAGCTCCTGTTGTGGTAACGAACTTGCCTCCCAACCCCTACGCCGGCATCCCAGAAAACATCACCGTCGAAAACCTCAACTTGACCAGCGATGCCTCTTTCACTGCCTGGAACAGCATCACCGTCATCACTGACAACATTGTATTCAACGGATATTTCATCCACCTGTATACTGCTGGCACTTTGATCTTCAAAGGCAATAATATCCCTGTCTGGATACAGGCAAGGCTGAATGCAGATGGAGAATATGATTTCTTTGCACCGATTGGGTTTTCCGGTGGCCCTAACCCTCGAGGAGACTACATTCCCCATTTTTGGATGCCGGGTACTCCCAACCCACCTCAAACACCTACCCAAATTGCTGGGTTTTGCACCAACCCGGCCAAGTACAACCCGCTGCAGTCTGTAGCCCCGCCTGATGAAGATGTGTACTCTCGACAGGTAGGCGAACAACTGTTGCGCAACAATTTCAAGTTGGTCCCTTCCATATCTTCGGACTACACCGCGGTGCATTTCGACTTGAATCAGTCAATCAACGTGAACATTTCGGTAGTGAACGCTATGGGACAGGTCGAAATGGAAGACCTGCGCGAGCAGCTTGAAGCGGGGACGTACATAAAATCAATGGATGTAAGCCGCCTCCCACAAGGGATGCACTTCGTGGTAATTCAGTTGGATGGTAAACACTACACTACTCTGCGTTTTGTGAAGCAGTGAGCGAAGTAGGCAACGCCAAAAACAAGCGGGGCGATCAGGTTTTCCTGATCGCCCCGCTTGTTGTTTTTGGCTCTTCCTTAAATTTGATGCCGAGTCTTCCATTCGCCTATCCCAGCAGCGTCCGGTAATCATCCCACCGCGCATCCTCGTTTTTCATTTCCAGCAGGTCGAATAGTTGCCCCTCATACAGCGATTCGAGTTCCAGCGCAGTGCGGCTCGTGCGCAGTTCCACCATTCCCTTGCGCAGTTGCTCCAGCCGCCAGGCGTAGGTGCGCTCCATGCGGGCGAAGATTTGTTCGCAAGCGGCGGCGTGGTCGCCAGCATTTCCGGCCACAATGGCCTCCCGGAACGCCATGTTGTTGCGGGCGATGATTTTCCCCTCCTCGATGATGAAATACGCGGTGTGAGGCCACACTTCGGGCGGCGGCAGCAACTTGGCGTACAGCACGAGTTGCAGGTCTTCGCCGTTCTGAATCAACTCTTTGCGTCGCTTGCTGCCTGCCCATTTCAGGTCCACGATAGCCAGTTCGCCATCGCGTTGCAGCACGAGGTCAGCCTTGCCGCGTACGGGAACCGGGCCGAGGTGGCCGGTCAAATCCAACTCGGTTTGCAGCACCGACCAGCCGTTGCTGCGCAGCAGCGAGACGAGACTCCAAGCCGCGTTTTTTACTTTAGTCAAAAAAGCGTTGCGCTCCGGTTCGCGCCCGTAGAGCAGGAGGGTGGCCCCTTCGCGTTCGAGCAGGGTGGCGGCTTCGGCATCTACCCAGTCCTGCACGGCCCGGCGGTCGAGTGTGGCGAGGTCGTCGCGCACCAGCAGGATTTCAAAAAAGCGGTGGGCGAGGCTGCCGAGCAGGGTGTTGTCGCCCGTCACCGAGAGCAGGCTACTGCGGAACAAGCGCAGTTTTTGCCGAAAAAACCAGCGGTGCGGGTAGTAAAACAGGCTGTCGAGGTTGGTCGGTGTTTCGTACTCGCTGTCGGTGAGTAGTTCGGGGTGGCTCAGCAGCAGGTGCGGGCGGGTGCGGGCAGGCGTACGCACGGGCAGCGACTCCTGCGCGGCGAGGGCAAAAATTTCGGACAGCCGACGGCGGTCGCCCGCGTCGTCCAAGTGGAAGTGCAGCCGCTTGCTGTCGGGAAATGCCGCCTCGATGTCGCCCAGCAGCAGGCTCGGCACAGCCTCCGCGCCGTCGGCTTGCTCCGGCACTACGAGAATGAGTTGGCGGGCCGTTTGCAACACGGGGCGTTGCTGCCGGAGCAGTTGCAGTTGGCTTTCTTGGTGCGGGGTGCGCACGGTAAGTCCCTGATTTTCAAAAAATAAACGTTCCTCAGCGGTCCACTTGTCGGGCGGCGGGGCGGTGTTTTCGTACAGGCAATTCCACCAAACCAGTGTGTCTACGGGTGCGGCCAGTGCGCCGGGCTGGTGTACAAATCCGAAACTTCCGGCCTCGGCGGGACTGAACTGCACGGGCGACGGCTCGTAAATCGTGCGCACGATGCGCTCCAGTTCCAGAAATGTGATGCGCTGTTCGGGCAAAGTTTCCAGCAGTTCGCGGATGCGGCGGGCCTGCTCGGCCAGCACGAGCAGCGAGGTATTGGTGCCGTTGCCAGCCTCGAATTCGTCGTGCGCCCACTCGTTCAGGTAGCGGTATAGGGCGATGGCGGCGGCTTTCGGAGCGGTGCTGTCGGCCCGGTAGCGGCGGCGATTGAACCAAAATTCGTACTGCTCGCGGGCCTCCTCCGGCACTTCGGCTTGCTCCAAGTAGCCGAATACGGTGCCGAACCACTGGTCGCTGTTCAGCCCCGGTTTGGCTGCCAGCACTCGCGCAATTTCAAGGGCCAGTCCGTTGTCGAGCGGTTTGAGCGGCAGGGTGACGAACTCCATGAGTTTGAACACGTCCACCGGTTCCCACAGGAAGGCCGGGGCGAGTTTGAGCACTTGCAGCGAGGGCCGCGCCAACGATGCGGAGAGGATGCCGAGCGCGGGCATACCTTCCTGCACGAGGGCTTGCTGAAGCACGAGGCTCATTTCGGGCACCAAAAAAAAGGGGCGCAGTAGGCGGTTTTGGCGCAGCAACTGGGCGAGGTGGGTGGCGGCATCGCTGTCGCGGCGGGTGTGAAGAATGAGGAGGGAGTACCTCGTTTCAACCCCACCCCCGGCCCCACCCCCAAATGGGAGGGGGGACGAGGCATACACAGAGATGCCCTCTGGGGTTCTGTTTGTCGTGGTGTTTGTCGTGGTGTTTGTCGTGGTGTTTGTCGTGGTGTTTGTCGTGGTGTTTGTCGTGGTGTTTGTCGTGGTGTTTGTCGT
>JAYSUY010000118.1:0-6310 GCA_043718855.1 Saprospiraceae bacterium
CTGGCCGTTGGGCAAAGTGACGGGGCTGTCGTACTGCGGCGCGAGGTTGCCTTTGTTGAGTTCCGGCCCCCAACTGTACGAGATGTTGTCGTTAATGCCGCCGCCGAGGCCATCTTTGAAAGCAAATTTGCCCGAATTGCCCTGCCCATACTGGTTTTGGAACTCCGGGAGTTGGAACGGCTGGTCAAAAAAAGTGCTGGAGTTGAAACTTAGGCCGAGGCCCTTTTCGCCCGAACCGTCTTTGGTGCTGATGAGGATGACCCCGTTGGCAGCCCGTGTGCCGTACAGGGCCGCTGCGCTAGGGCCTTTCAGCACCGTCACCGAGGCGATGTCGTCGGCATTCAGATCCATCGCGCCGTTGCCAAAATCCACCTCCTGAAAACCGGCAGCCGCTTCGCTCGAATTGTTGAACAGCGAGTTGTTGTTCACTGGGATGCCATCCACCACAAACAGCGGGTTGTTGTTGGAAAAAGATGCTTCGCCGCGCACCACGATTTTGGAGGTGGAGCCTACACCCGTAGCGCCTTGCGTCACCGTCACGCCCGCGATTTTTCCAGCCAGATCATCGGTGAAGTTGGTGGATTTCACCGCCGCGATGTCGTTGTTGTTGAGGCGTTGCACGGCATAGCCGAGGTCTCTGGATTGGCGTTCGAGACCGAGCGCCGTCACCACCGTTTCGTTGAGGTTTACCGAAGCGTCCATCAGTGCCACGTCCATCCTGCGGCGGTCGCCTACCCGGATTTCCTGGGTCGTAAACCCGATGATGGAGAAAGTCAGTACAGCATCTGGGCCACTGACGAGGATGGAGTACTGACCGTCAAGGGCTGTGGCTGCGCCGTTGGCCTCGCCTTTTTCGGCTACCGTCACGCCCGTCATGGGTTCGCCAGTTTGGCGGTCGGTCACCAAGCCTTCTACCCTAATTTTTTGAGCAACAAGCAGTTGTGCAGACAGCAAAAACAACAAGAGGCAAAGTTTTTTCATGTACTGAATATCGTTGTAGGATTTTATGCTTCGGTTACTCAGAAACGGGCAAACCCCAAGGACTTGAGATTTGCCCGTTTCTGAACAGCGGCGAAGGTAGTTTTTCAAGACAAGTACACCAAAAGCATTTGTGCTGCTGCGTCGTCGTCAGGATATGTACGAGGGAAAGCGAAAAGAGGGATTTTGCAGGGTGAATTTTTTTGTGGGCCGCTGAAGGGATGCGTCACTCGCTTCGCAGGTTCTTCATCCCGAAGGGTCGGTATACTCATTCGCTTCGCAATGATTTATCCGGATGGCTAGTGCCGCCCGCACGCTCTGAAAACCCACCGTCAAAAACGCGATCAGCACCGCCTCCGCCCCTGCCGCTGCAAACATCCACCATTGAATGTCAATACGGTAGGCAAAATTCGAGGGCCATTTTTGCATAAAAAAGTAGGCGGCCTGCGAGGCGATGACAATGGCGGGCATCACGAGTTTCAGGAAACCCTTTGCCCTCCACGCTTACGCCCAACACTTTTCGGATACCGATTTCCTTTGTTGCTGTACAGCCATGAACGCTGCCAAGCCGAACAGACCGAGACAAGCGATAAAAATCGCCAGCCCACTGAAAATGGTGAACAACAGCCCGGTGCGCACTTCCGAGCGGTATTGCAGGCCAAAATGCTCGTCGAGGAAATGGTTTTGTGTTCATGGCGTATAAATTTTTTACAAACCAAGCCGCGAAGCCGCACTGGCTGGCAAAACTTAGATGCACTGGCCGGATTTTTCGATGGATTATGGTCGCCGAGAATCGGGGAGGCAGCAAAATCGCCCCCTACTTCTTAAACCATCCCTTGATTTTATCGGCGAACCCGCTTTTGCGCACTTTTGGCTTTGTCGGCCCCAACAGGAAACCGTAGGGCTTGAGTGATTCGATGTGGTCGCAAATGATCTTGGTCATGCCAAGCAGCGGGATGGCCAGCGCCATGCCAGGAATGCCCCACATGAGTTCGCCCACAATCAACCCGATTATGGTGAACACGGGGTTGATGTCCACCTCAGAACTGACCACCAAGGGCTGTATGACGTAGTTTTGGATGAACTGCACCAAGCCATAGGTGATCACTACCCCGATGATGATGTTGTTACCGCCTCCTTGGGCCACGGCCATCAGCACCGTGATGGCTGTTCCAGTCAAGTTGCCCACAAACGGCACGATCTCCAGCAAACCGCACAGTATAGCGAAGAAAATAGCGTTTTTCACCCCGACGATGCTGAAACCGATGCCGTACATCACCCACAGCATAACGATCATCATGGTCATGCCGCTCAAGTAATTCTGAGCTACGCCGCTGGCTTGGTGGATGACTTTCTCAGTTTCCGCCTGCTCCGCCGTCGGAACCACCTGGAGGATGAATTTTTTGAAATGTCCCCTAAAATACAAAAACAGGAAAATATACACCAGCACCAGAATAGTATTGACCAGCATACCCAGCAGACCAGCCATCACGGTACCCACCATTTTGGCGGCATTGCTTCCGCCCGATGACTGCCCTTTCTCCAGCATTTTGTCCTGTTGTTCCATCGAGACGCCCAGCGTCTGGCTGACGTATTGGCGCAACTGCTCCATCTTCTCAGCAGCCACTACCTTGATTTGGCTCAGGTCTTGGGCCACGTTCGACATTTGCCAAGCCAGCAGCGCGATAATCCCCCCGACTACGACCAACAACACCAGCACACCGGCCAGAGAAGACAGGCCGCGGTTCAAACCTTTTCTTTCCAGCCGTGCGCTCAACGGCACAAAAAGCATAGCCAAGAGGCCAGCCAAGACAACGGGAATCAGGAATTCGCGCGAGCCGTACAGGATAGCAATGGTCAAAACGACCAGCAGCAGCACTTGCAGGGTCTTTGTCAAGAGTAGTTTGTTCATGTCTGGGTCGGTATAATCATTTGAGATTGAGGTGTTGATGCCTCAATCAGCATCTGCCAAAACTTCATGCCAACATCCGGCAGGCTGGTATTTTGAGGAGGAGTAGATCACTCCAACTTCCTCAGCGCCTTCTTCCCATTCTCGTTGCCCGGGTTCAGCGCCAGCGATTTTTTGTAAAAAGCAATCGCCTTCGCCTTGTCGCCCGTGTTCGCGTAATACTCCGCGAGGCTGTCCCAAGTGTTGAAGCCTTCTGGATAAAACTCGGTGTTGAGTTCAAAAATGACACGAGCCGCGTCCATCTGTTTGGCGGCCACCATCTCGTAGCCAATGCGGTTCAGTTCGTTCTCGCTGACGCTGAACGCGACGGGGTTTTCCTGTTTCAGGGCGCGGTAGGCAGCCAAGCCTTCGGCGGTCTTGCCCGCCAGCAGCATCTCTTTCGGGAGCAGGAAACCATCGGGCAGCCGCTCCAAAACCGCGCTGCCGCCTACCACTTCCAGCACGATTTGGCCCTTGCCAGCGGGCGTGACGAACAGCGAGCGCACATCCGAAACTAATTTTTCGCCCGATGGCGTGCCATACAGATTGGTTTCAACAAAGCCTGCAATGCTCAGGTGCAGGTGGCCCTGCTGCTCCCGGATGTCCACGAGTTTGTCGCCGTCGAACAGGTAGCGGCCGTTGACGGCCTTTGCAGCGGCGGCTGCAACTAACTGACGTTCAATCTGCACGGGCTGGTGTTTCAAAATGGCCTCCATCGCTGCGTCGCGGTTGGCGAGCCAATCGGCAGCGGTGGGTTCTACCAGAATGTCGGGCTGAGTAGCGGGGCGTTTGTCCCAGGGGAAACTGTTTTGCCAGTAAATGGACGAGAGGCGCGGCTCCATGCCGGAGTTGGGCAGCCGGATAGGCCGCGTGTCGCCGTAGTGGTTGGGCGACGCGCCCGTAGGCTCGCCCACAAAAATGGCTTGGGTGCGAAACTCCATCGTGGAGGTGAAATACGAGGCCGCCGAAAAAGTGTGCCGTCCGAGGATGACAAAGAGTTTACCGCGCTGGTTGATTTTCGGGTTATTGGCGATGAACTCGGTGAAGGGCTTGGAGGTGAAGAGATTGCCGCCACCGTTCCAGCGCAAGTCCACCACGAAGCGTTCCAGCGGGTTTTGCTCCACCGCCGCTGCCAGTTTTTTGACAAAATCTGCCACGCTCTCGTGAGGCTGCTCGCGGGTCACGTTGTACTGGAAGTAGAGCATTTTGGATTCGGACAGCCACTCGAACCAGTAGAATTTATCGCGGTGCTGGCGGTAGAGCGGCCAAGCCGAATCGCTGTGGTGGCCGCCGCCGCCGTGCCGGTTGCGCATCACGTCGGCCATCTCCATCGGTGACAGGTCGGCGGTTTTGATTTCGCTGGTCTGGGTGTTTTTGAAGGTAAAAGTTGCTCTCTCCACACCCTTCACCACGCCCACCGCCCGCAGGGCTTCCACACTGACCAAGTAGCCGGGAGCCTGCGCCCGGAGCTGCTGCTCACCGTCGCGCTGCTGGTAAGGCCGCATCCGTTCGGCGATGACTTCTGCCTCCACGTTGTTGATTTTCAGGAGTTTCCAGCCGAGCCAGGCTTTGCCCTCCTTCTGGGCGTTGTCGATGACGAAGCCTTCCTTGAACCAAAATGGCAGCACCGGATACGAGTGGGTATTGGGCGGGGTGAGGTTAGTGTGGCCGTCGCCGAGGGCCGCGACCCAGCGCACCATCTCGGCGGTGATTTGGTCGGCGCTCAGGTTCGGCACCCGGTTCATTAGGTCGTTGCCGATGCTGTCGAAGCGGCTTTTGGGCATCGTGTTGTACAGGTTGACGTGGGTTTTGGGGGCTTGCTCCATGAAGAAGCGGATGTCTTCGCGCCACTGGTCGGGCGTGAGGTGGGCGAGGTCGGGGACTTGGGCGGTGCAGCCGGAGAGGGCGGCGAAAAGAGCAAAGAGTAGTAGGTGTTGTTTCATAACTGTGTGGTGTGTTTTGTGCCAAAGGCGGTGTTTTTCCCAACAGAGGCAAATGCCTCAGCCCAGGTTACAGCCTATGGGCGGGCTTGCGACCAACGACCGGGCCTTGCGACCAACGGCTTGCCGCTTCATTTTTTGAGAAAACCAAGCCGCCCTGCCTTGTCATGTCGCAACGAAGTGAAGACATCCGCACAAGCCAAGTTTCCCCGAATCTTTTGGGCCAAGGTGCTCACGGAGTCTGGCTTGTGTAGGTGTCTTCACTTCGTTGCGACATGACAGGGGGCACCTCAGTTTTTATCATTTTTTGATGAATTTTCGGCTGCCTGCTTTTTGCCCCAAAGCGGTGGCGACGTGCAGGATGTATGCGCCTGCGGGCCAGCCCTCCGCGCTCCACTCCACTTGGTTTTCTCCCTTCGGGAAATAACGGGCGGGCAAAATGCTGACAATCTGCCCCGCGCTGTTCTGCACCGAAAAAGCGAGGCTTGCTCCTTCGGCCATGTCAAAACAGATGCGCAGTAGGCCGTCGACGGGGTTGGGCGAAAGGGCCAAACTCCATTCTTCGACCGGCGACGAGGTGGCCGAAGCCAGTGTCTGATATAAAATGCGCCCCTGCTGCCCGACCGCCCAGCCGTGCGCGGCATCAGAAAAATGCACCGCGTAGAGGTCGCCAGAGAATGCGACGGGCTGGTTTTGCCAAGTGTCGCCGCCATTGGCGGTGTGGAGTATTTTCCCCGTGCCAGCCGCCGTGCCGTGTTTGGAGTCGGTAAAATGCACGTCGTACAAATCCGCCGAAGTGCCGCTGGGCAAAGTTTGCCAACTACCGCCTCCGTTGACCGTGCGCAGGATGCGGCCGCCCAAGCCCACCACAAAACCAGTGTCCGCGCTCACAAACCACACGCCCCGCAAGTCGCCCGACGTGCCGCTCGGCTGTGCCGCCCATTGGCTGCCGCCATTGTTGGTGCGCAGGATGGTGCCTCCGAAGCCCACCGCCGTCGCCACCGAAGCAGGGAGCAAGTGGATGCCCGCCAACTCGACCGACGTGCCGCTCTGCATAGACTGCCAACTCGTGCCGCCATCGGCAGTGCGCAGCAGCGTACCGCCCTGGCCGCTTGCCATGCCGTTTTGGGCATCCGCAAAATGGACGTGTATCAGGTGCTGCGTCGTGCCGCTGCTGACGGGCTGCCAGTTTTGGCCGCTCACGGTGGCGCGCAGGATGAGGCCGCTTTCGCCGACGATGGTGCCTTCGTTGGCACTGACCATCCACAGGTCGCGCAGGAATTTTGTGGTGCCGCTTGGCAGCGTCACCCACGACTGGCCGCCGGTGTTGGTGTGCAGTATTTTGCCAGAAGTGCCGCAGGCCCAGCCCCGGCTGTTGTCTGCAAACGACACGCCGAGCAGCACCTCGGAGGTATTGCTGGTTTGAGAAACCCATTGAGCCTGT
>JAYSUY010001171.1:0-6994 GCA_043718855.1 Saprospiraceae bacterium
TGCCTGCGCCGACGGCCAAACGCTACTGCTGGCAGTGGGTACTGAGCGACAATTCCGTCAACTCTGTCGGGTGTTGAGTCTCGAATATTTGGCTGAACACCCTGATTTCCAAACCAATACCAGCCGTGTGCTGCACCGCGATGCGCTCTGCGCGTTGCTCGCCTCAGCCATTTTTGAGAAAGATCTCGACCACTGGATGTCCGCTTGCAAGGCGCTCGGCGTACCAGCAGCCCGCATCCGCGATATGCGTTCCGTGTTCGAAATGCCCGAAGCGCAAGCGATGATTTTGGAAGAAAAAAGTGCGGAGGGGTTGCCGACACGGCGGGTGCGGACGGTGGCGTTTTCGATGGAGTAGAGCATAAAAGGAACACCGAGGATGCCGACACCACCGATACCACCGACTTACACGACCATATTTACATAACCTATTGGGTCGGTGGTATCGGTGGTGTCAGCATCCTCGGTGTTCCATCTATTCCTCACGCACACGATTGTGTAAAAACGCCCGACCAAAGCATCCCCTGTCATACTTTTGGCGCACGAACGCCGTATGCTGAAATTTTTGCGCCCAAGTCCGCCCGCTTCCCAGACTGACGAGCAGTTGCTCGCCGAGTACGTCCGCAGCGGCGACACACGGCATTTGGGGCTGCTGTATGAGCGTTATATGCCGATGGTGTACGGCGTTTGCCTCAAAATTTTGAAGGATTCGGGCAAATCGGAGGACGCGGTGATGGCGATTTATGAGGAACTGACCCGGAAGTTGCAAGTGCATGAAGTGGAGTCATTCAGGGGCTGGCTGTATGTGCTGGCCCGCAACTACTGCCTGATGGAGTGGCGGAAAAATCAGCGGCGACCCACCGACTTGCACCCGCCAGAGGACATGAGCCGATACGACGCGGTGGAACAGGCTTTCGATTTTGAACTGCCGCAAGGCCGTGCGCCGCTCGAAAAGTGCCTCAGCGAACTGCCCGCACACCAACGACAATGCGTGGAGATGTTTTATTTTGAAGACAAATCGTACAAGGAAATCGCCGATCTGTTGGCCGAAGAAGTGGGTAAAATCCGCTCCTACATTCAGAATGGGCGGCGAAATCTGAGAATCTGTATAGAAAGGGGTTCGAGAGTTTGAAGTTCGAGAGTTTGAAGTTGGGCGCTGCTCAGGGGTTGTCGTTTCACCGCGAAGCATTGACCATCAAACTCTTTTGCCTCGGCCCTAAAATCCAAGCGCAGCGCCCAACTTCAAACTCTCGGACTACCCCAATCCCAAGCCCGAAGCCCAACTTCAAACTCTCGAACTTCAAACTTCGAACTCTTACAGTGCTATGAACAACCAAGACGCTCGATTTCTGGACCTCCTGCGCAAGTGGCAGTCGGGCGATTTCACGCGCAGCGACGAGCGGGAGATGGACGCGCTCACCGAGGCCGACGACTTCCGCCGGGAAACCTGGCAGGGTTTCGCCGCACAGCCTGATGTCAAGCACGACTCGAACTTGGCGGCCCTGCGCCACCGCTTTCGGCAGCGGGCAGGCTTGGGCCAAACGCGGCGCATCGGCTTGCCCATGATGTGGGCCGCTGCTGCTTCGCTCGTGTTGCTGGTGGCTGCGGTGTTGTTTTTTCGGGAAAACACGACAACCGATGCAGCCGCGCCCATCGCGGACAACGCGACTTCGCCCGCCGAAGCCTTAGAGAAAGAAAGCCTAACTTTTTCGGCAGACACCAACGCGCCCGCCTCCGGCATCGCTTCGGCGGAGCAGCAAGCCACCAGCAGGTCGGGCAACCTCTCGCTGGACAAATCATCGCCCCGCCCCACTGCTGCTGCACCCGAAGGCCTCGCCGACTATGCAGTAGCCTCAGAATCAGCGGATGACATGGAAGAAACCAAGCCAGCCGGAGCCATACCGATGAAAGATACCCGGGTAGCCGACCAATCCACCCTCCCGATCATATTTAACGACAGCAAAGCGGAGCAGCCCAGCGGCGGCGAAACAGACAAACAGGCGGAGCGGGTAGTTTCCACAGCGTCCGCCAAGAAAAAAGCGCCCCCCGTGCCCGTCGCCAAACCCACTACGCCTGCCCCAGCATCCACAAAACCCGACACGGCTTGGAGCAAAACCGGTACTCCGCCCAACATGGCGAAACGCCGCAAGGAGGCCCGCGAAGCGGTAGATTTGGCCCAATCCGAACCCGCCGATGGCTGGGAAGCCTTTCAGGAATACCTACGGCAAACGGCCCGCCTTACTCCAGCCGCCCGCAGTAAAGGTGTGAGCGGCACGGTGCGCCTACGCTTCAACATCAATGCGAACGGCGAGCCGCAGGGCTTCATCACCCTCCGCTCGCTGGGCTACGGCTGCGACCAAGAGGCCATCCGCTTGGTGAAAGACTGGGTCTGGGTGCGCGGCCAAGACCCGACCGTCACCGTCGAAATCCCGTTTGTGCGATGAAAAAACTGTTGGATTGGCTGTTTCGGCCTTATCCCTTCGACAACAGTTGGGGGCATTGGCTCCGCAGTGCTGGCTGGGGTGGTGCTTTCGTGTGGCTTTTCCTGTATTTTTTCAAACCCTTCGGCACTCAAATCCGCGAGGGAGCAGAGTGGGCCTACTTCGGCACTTGCTTCCAGTTTGGGGCCGTCACGTTTCTGGTTTTTATTGGGGTGTGGCTACTCTGTCGGCTTTTTCCCCATATCTGGAGAGAGGAAAAATGGGCGGTGTGGAAAGAAATCGTGTTCACGGTGTTCACGGTCAGCCTGATTGGGCTGGGCAACTTGCTGCTGGCCCACCGCTTGTTTGGGCTGTCGCTCACACTCGAAAATTTGTGGGAATGGCAGGCAATCACCTTCATTGTCGGCATCTTCCCGACGGTGTTCGGGGTGTTTTTGGGACAAATCAAGTTGCAAAAACGCTACGCTGCCGCCGCCACTTCGCTCAACCAGCAGATCGAAACGCACCACAAGTTGCCTTCCCCCGCCCCGCCCCATGCTGCTCAAACCGTAACGCTGACGGGCGACAATCAGGGCGAACTGCTTACGCTTGCACCAGAGCAAATCCGTTACCTCGCGGCTGCCGACAACTACGTGCAGGTTTTTTTTGTGCAAAACGGCACCCTGAAAAGCAAGATGCTGCGCACTACGCTCCGCAAAATGGAAGATGCATTGGCCGCCTGGCCGCAGTTTTTCCGCTGCCACCGCACCTACTTGGTCAATCTGGACAAGGTGATACAGGTGAGCGGCAATGCGCAGGGGTACCGGCTACACCTGGAGGCGTTGGAAGAAACAGTGCCTGTGTCGCGCAACCTCAATGAATCTTTAAGTTCGAAGTTCGAAGTTCGAGAGTTTGAAGTTGGCGCTGCTCAAAGATTGGCGGCACGGAGCAAAGAGGCTTGATGGTCAATGTGCTGCGGCGAAGCAGCAAGCCCGGAGCAGCGCACAACTTCAAACTCTCGAACTTCAAACTTCAAACTCTTCCAAACTTCAAACTCCGTTTCGCCCCAAAACCGGGCATTTCACCCCTACACTTTGCATTTTGCCCCAAAAACCTGCCCCTTGCCCCTCTCTCCGGCGTAGTATCGTGGACGGCTGTTCCTTTGCCCTGTCGTTTTTCACCAACCACCTACATCATGGAATTTTTAGGCAAAATCGTCCTCATCATCCACATCATCGCCGGAGCCTCTACGCTGATTACAGGGCCAATGGCTATTTTTTACAACTTCAAAGACCCGCGTAAGCACCGCATCGTGGGCAAAACCTTCTACTACGCTATGCTCGTGGTGGCCTTTTCATCCATCGGCGGCTACCTGAAACGGCCCGACTCGGCGTTCTACCAGTTCCTGCTGGGGCTGGCGGTGCTGGTGCTGGCGGGCATCTTCCGCGGGGTGCGCTCCATTTTTCTGATGAAAGGTGGTGCAGTGCGGCAGTTCGACTGGGCTTACACCATCGCGCTGGCCATCAATGGTTTGTGGATGCTGGGCATGGCCGCGTGGCACTTTCAACAAGGCACGATGGTGGCTATCCCTATTCTGTTCGCGGTATTCGGCTCCATGTGCCTGATGGATGTACGACAGAACTGGCGCGTGTTCAGTCTGCCTGCTGCGCTGCATCGCTTCGATTGGATGAAGTTTCACGCCCAGACGATGATCGGCGCATTCATCGCTTCTACGACGGCTTTCACCGTCAACGCCGCGCACTTCCTGCCGTGGTGGGCCCAGTGGTTTGGGCCTACACTGCTGTTGGTGCCGCTTCAGGTTTATTTCGGGAAAAAACTGCTCGCCCTGCGCGATAAGGCGTTGGGGCAGGTGGCTAACTGACCTTGCCATCCACTGGAGGTTCGACTTCGAGTCGAACCTCCAGTGGGCATAGGTCGCCTTCATCGAAATTTCGGCAGACAAACACGAGACGCGGCCAGCGCACAACTTGATCTAACCAATCTACCTTTGCTGTGTTTTTAGCAGCACATGAGACGACAAGCAGAAGCCCCCATCCCGACCCGATACGGCCAGTTCCGCATGATTGCCTACGCAGAGCAAGACTCGGAGCGGATGCCGCACATCGCTTTCGTTGCCGAAAGTTTTGACCCCACTCAGCCGGTGGCTGTGCGAATTCATTCGGAATGTATGACGGGCGACGTGTTTGGCTCGCGCCGCTGCGACTGTGGCGAACAGTTGGACGCATCGCTGCGCATCGCTGCCGAGCAAGGCGGGGTGGTCGTGTACCTCCGGCAGGAGGGGCGCGGCATTGGCCTGATCAACAAACTCAAAGCCTACAACTTGCAAGACCTCGGCCTAAATACGGCTGAAGCGAACACGCACTTGGGGTTCGATGTGGATGCCCGGCAATATGACTGCGCGGTATTTATCCTACAAGACCTTGATATTCAAGAAATTGAACTCATCACCAACAATCCCGACAAGGTAGAGGCCATGCGCCGATCCCCCATCCGGGTAGTGCGGCGCATTCCACTCGTGATCCCGATCACCGCCGACAACCGCGACTACCTACACACAAAGCAGGACTTGATGGGACACTTTTTGGGTTACTGAATTAGGGAGTTATGAGGTAGGAGGTATGAGCGGCATACCTCATAACTCATAACTCCCTACCTCGTAACTCCTTGAATCAAGTTCGGGTAATCCGTGATGATGCCGTCCACACCCAATCGAATCAGGCTGCGCATGGAAGCGGTGTCGTTGACCGTCCAGGGGATGAGTTTCATGTCGCGGCGATGGCATTTTTGCACTAATTTCTTGGAAATCAACTGGTAGTATGGGCTGTAAATGGCTGGGGCGAAGTTCAGTTTGTCCATGTTGAAATCAAAACCTCGGATGTTTTCGATGAGAAAAGCCAACTGGATTTCGGGGGCTTGACGGTGTATGGACTGCAAGGCCCGCGCATCGAAGGATTGCACGGTGCTGTTTTTTTCAATACCCAGCGACTTCAACTCGGCAATGACCAAGCGGGCAAACTCGTCCACCGGCGGGTGGCGCAGCCCATCCCACTCTGGTTGGCTTTTTATCTCAATATTCCAACGAATGTTGGGCGATTTGGCGCGAGCAGCTTCCACCACTTCGCGCAGCGTGGGCTTGTAAGTCTTCATTTTTTGCTGCTGCGGGAAGCGCGGATTGCCCCACGAACCGCAATCGAAGCCACGAATCTCGGCAACGGTCATCTGGTAGATCAGGAATTTTTCAGCATCCTTTCGAGTGATGGAATCGCCATTGGGCTGGCGGCAGATGGCTGGATTGAACCAGGACTCGTGACTGACAATCAGTTGTTTGTCTTTGGAAACGGCCAAGTCAAGTTCGAGCGTGGTGACTTCGGGAAATGTGAGCGCATGGAGAAAAGCAGGCAGGGAATTTTCGGGCATCAGGCCCCGACAGCCCCGGTGGCCTTGCCAATCGAAACCTGCTGGCACAGCAACGGGGAGTTTGGAGGAAGGCCGACAGGCCCAGAACGGGAGGCAAGCAAACATGAGCAGAACGATTGCGGGAGAAAGTTTTTGAACGGCCATAGCGACGGTGATTTTTACCTTTGGGCGAAAGTAATTCGCTGCCCGGTTCCCGTCGCCATTCAGGCCATTAACCGTGCGTGAAGTTTCCAACCATCGACATTTTCGCCTCGGTACCACGACACAAATTTCTCGCAAAGGCGCAGAGACGCAAAGTTTTGATTCCGAACGTTTTACTCCATTTTCGCCTCAGTACCACGACACAAATTTCTCGCAAAGGCGCAGAGACGCAAAGTTTTGATTCCGAACACTTTGCCCTTCTTCACCGATGCCAGATCACCTAAACTAATTTTAGCAAGACACTGATCAACATGGACGTAAAAGAATTTCTCTTCAACCTGCCCAACAAAATAAACGCCGACGTGGTGGAGGGCATGAGCACGGTATTTCACTTTGATGTAGCCGATGCAGGGCAGTACACGGTGCAACTCGACAACGGAAAAATGAACGTTTCGGAGGGGCTTTTGGGTGAAGCCGCTTGCAAAGTGAGCGCCAGTGCCAGTACACTCGGCAAACTGCTCTCCCGCGACCTGAACCCGATGATGGCCATGATGACGGGCAAACTGAAAATCAGCAATCCCGGCGAGATGCTGAAATACGCCAAGATATTTGGGCTGATGTAAGTTTGGAAGAGTTTGAAGTTCGAGAGTTTGAAGTTTGAAGTTGGGCGCTGCGCCTGATGTTTACGGCTCGGAGAAAAAGAGCTTGATGGTCAATGCGTTGCGACGAAGTGACAAGCCCTGCGCAGCGCCCAACTTCAAACTCTCGAACTTCAAACTTCAAACTCTATTCATCCCAGTCGAACTCCACGTTTTTGAACTCGTCCATTTCGCGGCGGTCTTTTTTGGTGGGTCGGCCAATACCCCGATCGCGTTTTTCGGCGGCTACCGCACCGTTTTGAAACCAAGCGAGGTACTTGTTGCGCTCCTCCTGAGGAGTCACATCCTCGTAGCAAGTGATGGCAATGGCCGCCCCGACGCGCTTTTCGATGAGTTGAA
>JAYSUY010001172.1:0-6984 GCA_043718855.1 Saprospiraceae bacterium
AACAACACCAACCAGCAGGGCTTCTCGTTCGAGGACTACATCAATTTCATGGGCGGCTTGGGCAATTTTATGTCGGGCGGCAGCGGCGGCGGCAGTGCACGCATTTCCCTCAACACCGACGACGTAGGCGGGCTGGTGGGCAACAATTTACAGAACGGCTTCACCACGACTTGGGCGGGCGGCGCAAACCTCAATACCGAGTTCTCCAAGCGCACTTCACTGAGTGCCAACTACTTTTACAACCGCATCCAAAACGAGATGGAACGCAGCACGACGCGGCAAAACCTGCTGGGCAATCAAAATTTTAACTCCACGGAGACGGAAGATCGCCTGACCCGCAATGCCAACCACCGCCTCAACCTGACCTTTAAACACAAGATAGACTCTTCCCAAAACCTCACGCTGCGCTCCCATCTGACGCTCAACGATGCGGTATTCGGCAGCCTCGGCAACAGCCAAACCCTCAACCCCGAAGGCGCAACGCAGAATCAGGGCCTCCGCGACTACGACTCCGATGGCTTGCAGTTGAAGGCCGATGCGACACTGATTTACCGCCGCCGCTTTGCCCGCAAGGGCCGCGCTTTCGTGGCCGATGCTTCCTTCAACACGGGCAGCGACCGCCGCGACGGGCTGCTTTTTTCGGAAAATATTTTTTTTCAAAACAGCCTGCCCGACACGCTTCCGGTACGCCAGCGCCAGACCTACACCGACGACGCGGCCAACTATGGCGGCTCTGTCTCTTACACCGAGCCGCTGGGCAAACGCCGCTATCTGGAGTTGCGTGCCGAGCACCAGCAGTACACCAACCGCACGGTGAAGGATTTTTACGACCGCATCCTCACGCCCACGCCCGGCGAGGCGTTCAATCCGTTGCTCAGCAACCGCTACCAGCGCGGCTACCGCTACGACCGCGCAGGCATGAACTACCTGCTCAACCGCCCAAAATACAACCTCACGGCCGGGGCCGCTGTGCAGCATTCGGAACTGGAAGGTGAAATCGCGGGCAACGAAACGCCGATTAAGCGGGGTTTTACCCGGTTGCTGCCCGCTGCGTTTTTCAACTACGACTTCAAAACGGGCCGTAATTTTAGCCTCGACTACACCACCAACCTCCGCGAGCCTTCGCTCGAACAATTGCAACCCGTGGTGGACAACTCCGACCCGCTCAGCACCTATCAGGGCAACCCCGACCTGCGCCCGGAGTACGCCCACAACCTGGGCCTGCGCTTCCTCAACTTCGACCAGTTCACGATGACCAGCGTGTTCGCCAACCTCGGCGCCACCTACACCCGCGACCGCATCACCAATGCCAGCACTGTGGACTCTCTGTTTCGCCGCAACCTCCGCCCGGTGAACGTGGCGCAGGACTTCGTGCTGACAGGTTACGCCAGCCTCAACACACCGCTTCGCTTCATCAAAACCAACCTGAATGTGACGCTGAACTCGACCTACAACCGGGGCATCCTGTTCGTGAACGAAGCCGAAAACACCATTGACCGCTGGGTGAACACTGTCGAAATTCGCTTCGATAACCGCAAAAAAGATTGGGTGGATTGGAGCATCGGCACCAGCCTGAGCCGCAACAGTACGCGCTACTCGGTGAGCACCGCGCTCAATCAGGCATTTCTAAATCAGGTGTACACGGGTGAAGTCACCGTTTTTCCCAGTAAAAAATGGGCGATGGGTACCGGGCTAGACTACTCAATTTATTCAAAGGAAGCCTTCGGCGAACGCCGCGCGGTGCCGCTCTGGCGGGCCAGCCTGACGCGCTATGTGCTGAAAAACAACAAGGGCCAGATCAAAATCGCGGCCTTCGACTTGCTCAACCGCAACATCGGCATCAGCCGCAACAGCCAACTGAACTACTTGGAGGAGGTGCGCATCCGCAACTTGGGCCGCTATGTGATGGCGAGTTTTGCTTACTTGCTGGCGGGGTTCAAGCGGGAGAAAGGCGGGGTGGAGATTAGGCTGTGATTTTTTGATGGAACGCGTTTTTTGGATGGAACGCGGATGACGCGGATGCTGTGCAACGCGGATGACGTGGATAGTTGGCCCTCTCGCCCGCGTGTGGTGGGCACCGACTGGCAGTTGAGTTTGCACCCGACCGCAGCGTTTGGTTTGCAGACAAGCTATCAATTGTTCTACTTTTGGCCATCAACAATTTCTACATCATGCGACACCTCACTGCTCTGCTTGCCCCCATTAGCCTTTGCCTGCTTTTTTCGCTTCAAGCGTCGGCACAAAACAGTTTCCAAATCATTGGCACTTCTGGCAAAACGGACCGCCCCAACCGACTCATCCGCACCACCAACGGCGACTTTGTGATGGCGGGAAAAGTGGACAATGATGCGGTGTTGTACCGCTTCGATTGTTCGGGCCAGAAATTAGACTCGCTGCGCTGGGACTTGGCTGCGGCCTCCTCGTTCGAGGAGTTTTTCGATGTGATGGAACTGCCCAATGGAGAGTTTCTCGCCGTCGGCACAGCCGCCATCGCGTTCCAGTACAACAGCGGTCTGGCGGTGCGGGTAGATGCCAACATGAAGGTGCTGGCAGCCGACACGATGGATATTTTTGGGAAGGACGCTGCCTTGCTCCAACTCGCCCGCTCCACAAACGGGACGGTGTATGTAGGCGGCACGGTGGCTGGCGTGAGCTTCAACGCCAGCGACGGATTTTGTGCAGCCTTCAATCCTAATTCATTGACTGTCAAAGACAGTATAACGGTTTTTAACTACGGCCTCGACTACCCGCTGTCGCTTGCCGTGACCTCCGATGGTGGCCTCCTGATGAGTGGCATGGCCCCGATAGGTAATATTTTTGACGGCGAAGCCGTCATCAGGAACCGCGCTTTTGTCCGAAAATTCGGCACCAACGGCACCCTACAGTGGGAGCATGTGGTGGAAAGCGGGATGTTTAAAAACAAGTTTGGACGCGCCTCCTTCAGCAGCGCGATGGAGAATCCGCTGACGGGCAACATCATCGCAACGGGCAATATTTTTACAGGCGACACGACGCAGAACAACATCCTCGACCTGCACTACGCGCTGCTTTCACCTACTGGAGCATTGCTCGACGACACGGTGACGGCCATGCCTGGCAGCCAAAACATCTACCATACTCTCCGATACGACGGGCAAGGAAACCCCTTCTTCGCATACGGCGACAGTGTGAGTAATGTAGTTGATATTCAGAATGTTGCGCCGCTGTCCAGTGTGTTTTTGGATTTCAACAACCAACTGTACGTCTTCAACACATCCACAGTCCGCAACGTGTCTGCTGCTTTTCGCGATGCCGTGAACGTGCCGCAGGATCGAGTGGCCTATGTGGGGAGTTTTTACACCGCCGACGAGGACATCTTCGTGCTGTTCCCCGCGCTGGATGTGCAGGTGATCGTGGACGGATTTACCTCCACCGTTACGGTCACCCAGCCCCTCGGCCCCGGCTACACTTACCAGTGGTTCAACAGCTCCGGCCCGATACCAGGCGCTACGGGCATCAGCTACACCGTGCCGTTCAACGGCCCTCATGCTGTGCAAGTGACCGATCCGCAGGGCTGTACGGGCTTTGTCGTGGTCACTGTCTTGGTCGCGCTGCACGCCTCGGTCGAAATCACACAGGGAATTCCCTGCAATGGCGACAAAACTGGAGAGATTGATGTGACCCCGTTGGGCGGTGTTCCGCCTCACCAGTACCAACTGAACGGTGGCTCGCTGCAAAACAGCAACACGTTTTCTGGGCTGGGGGCTGGCACCTACACCGTGAAGGTGACGGACAGCGAAAACACCATGTTCAGCACCGCCCCGATCACGCTGACAGAACCCACCATACTGACCGCTACCGCCACGTTAACGCTGAACACATTGACGGTCAATGCTTCAGGTGGCACCCCGCCCTTGAAGTACAGCCTCAACAGCGGCTCGTTTCAAACTGGAAATACGTTTGCCAACCTGCCGCCCGGCGACTACAAAGTGACCGTGAAGGATGCGAACGGCTGCACAGCCCTATCCAACACGGTCAAAGTGACCTCCGCCGCCATAGAGCCGAAGGCTGCTTGGGGCTTGATCGTATCTCCCAACCCCAGCGCGGGCTTGTTCCAAATTGCTGCGCAAAATGCCTTGCCTGATGGTCCGCTCCACGCCACCCTCTACGCCCCTTCGGGCCGGTTGCTTCGCAGTTTTGTCTGGGAAATTCGCAGTGGGCGGCTGGATGTCGCACTTGACCTGAGCGATTTGCCTACAGGCCTGTACACGTTGTGGCTCACAGATGGCAAGGACTGGGGCGCGGTGCAGTTGGGGGTGGCTCGGTAGGCAGTTTTGTATTTCTGGTAAATACTTAGCCGCCCAGCCCACTCCTGCCTTGGTGGGCTGGGCGGCTAAGTATTTACTAATTCTGAAAAAACATCCGAGACTGCGTATTACCCTCAGTCGACTGGTCGATGGGCTAATTCCTTGATTGTCATGCGCTTTCTCTTCTATTTTTTGTGTGCCCTCGTGTTGATCTGGATGCTGCTCGTACAGGCGGGCTGCTTCTCCATGCGTACGCCCGACAGCGCGTGGCCCAAAAAAATGGAGGCTCAAGGGCAGTTGCTCCCGCCGCGATTTTTGGATGTTGCCATGTCTGCGCCGCCCCAACGCACCATCCACGCGGTGACGGTGAGCAGAGCCGATACGCTGCCGTTGGTGGTGCTGGTGCATGGCTCACCTGGTGCGGCAGATGCTTACCTCACTTACTTGTCTGATACTGTGCTGAGCCGCTCCCTGCGCATGGTGGTGCTGGACCGACCGGGCTTTGGCTACACGTCGGGTTTTGGGAAACCGGAACCCTCGCAAGCCGCTCAAGCCGCTGCGGTGTTGGCTGTAGTGGACCAATTGGCTCCCGATCAGCGGGTGCTGCTGGTGGGCCACTCGCTGGGCGGGCCAGTGGTGTGCCGATTTGCGATGGATTACCCGGAAAGGACGGCAGGGTTGGTGGTGGTGGCTGGTTCGATTGACCCGACGCAGGAACGGCACCCCTGGTGGCAGGCTGCGGTGGATGCGCCGCCGCTGCGCTGGCTTACGCCCAAGCCGCTATGGACGAGCAACGCCGAGATCATACCGCTTGAGCATGAACTGGAGATGATGCTCCCGATGTGGCCGCGCATCACTTGCCCGGTGCGGGTGTTGCACGCCGTCAACGACCGTCTCGTGCCGGTGGCCAATGCCGAGTTTGCCCGGCGGATGCTGACGAATTGCGCCGACCTGAAGGTGGAGATACTGCCTACAG
The DNA here is from genome assembly GCA_043718855.1 of Saprospiraceae bacterium. Lineage (GTDB taxonomy): Bacteria > Bacteroidota > Bacteroidia > Chitinophagales > Saprospiraceae > M3007. The sequence continues at coordinate 5,263 of JAYSUY010001172.1, forward strand.
GCGACCATTTCATCCTGTGGAGCCGACAGGATGTGGTGCGGAAGGCGATTTTGGAACTGTGTGGGAGGAGGTAGTGGCTACGTTGTCAGGGCGTTGCGCCTGATTGGCGTGACAGGTGCTTACTGCTGCACCATCTCGTAGCCTTGCCTGCCTGCGGCGAAGGGGTCGGAGGATTTCCATGGGAAGCCTGCAGCCATGCCGTCATAGCCGTACTCTGGGGCAGAAAAGGCCCGGAGTAAGTAGTTCTTGAAAATCTCCGCTTTAGCAGATTCAGGCAAATGTGCCTTTACTGCCATTGGCAGTTGGAGGTTTTCAAAAGCACTTGGGCTTCCCATCACCCTCCAACTTAATGATTCGCTATTCGTACCTGCCTGAGAGGTTGCTTCCAGCCAATCCACTGGGCCAGTACACTTGACAGAAATGCTTTTTCCTGGCTTGGATGTCTTGGAGGCAATATTTATCGTTGGTTTTTTAAGGAAGACCGTGTCACCAGGAGGAAAAGTTTTCTCCAAGAAATAAGTACGATCTGAAAAAGAGACATGATAACCCCAGTCAGGGGCTATGCCATAGGGAAGGTCAAATATTTGCTTACCGTTCGGTACGGATTCAAACAAGTCCAAAAAGACATAATTTTTGGTATCCGGCGATACAGCAGTTACGCTTGTCGTTACCCATCCTCCTGACGTTGAAGGCGGTGAAACCAACAAATTTTTGAGGGAATAATAAGGAGCAAATTGAAATGCAGATACAACAATGGAATCAAGGAGGCTCTCGCTGGGTACATAAAGCCAGTTGTACTTAGGCCAGTTGTACTCAAAGCGGATAGCCATTCCTTGCCCATTCGACAAAGAGACCTCGAACACCTGATGTGGAGAGTCGTGGATTTTGTTATAGAAACAGCCGGGGAACTCAATTTGATCAAAAGGAGCAAGGTCTCTGATCGTTACCTTGACTTCTTTCTGTAATGGACGTTGTTGATGCAAAAAGTCCGGCCTGTAGTTCAAGTTCACTGGTTGACCATTGCGGACACCGTAATGTGAATAAACATAGGTGCCGCCACTGGTCTGATCGTATACTTGAATCAAGTGTAGGTTCAGCAACTCACTCGGTTCCTGCTGCGACAGCGTAAACTTCTCACTGAGGCTATTCAGACCTTGTGCCACTTCGATTTCTTTCAAAACTGTACCGTCCTCGGCAGTCACGACAAGTAGGTTTTTATCTCCGTAAGCAGCAGGGAACTCGCACACCACTGCATACTCGTAGTCAAATTTCTTGTCGCAGCCCAGCGTCAACACCAGCAAAAAAACAAGGAAGTAAAGTGGTTTCATCAGACAGTCGTTGTTTTTGATGTGAGTAATGGTGAGATGACGCTTGCTGGGCCACACAAGTTGGCTCGCTTGATTTTCAATTTTTCAGCAATATTTGACCCGTCTGAAAGTTAGTACGCCCGGCCCAAATCGCGGCCCTCATTTCGTAGGCTAGCCCATTTGAAGCCCTTTTTCGCACATTTCACTTCGCAAATCCCTCTTTTTTCTACAAATCGCATGGCACCGCACAACACTCACCGCTTACTCAGAATCGCCCTGCTCACGGCATTCCTCACTCCTCTCTTCTCACTCCTCACGCCTGCCACTGCCCAGTGCATCTCTGGCGATTGCAAAAATGGAAAAGGCACCTACCAGTACCCCTCTGGGGCGAAGTATGTGGGCGAATTCCGCAACG
>JAYSUY010001173.1:0-2533 GCA_043718855.1 Saprospiraceae bacterium
AAGGCGCAAAACTTCAAAGAACTCACCCAACACCACTTCGACACCGTTCAAGACAAACTCAACAACAGGCCACGCAAATCACTCGGTTTCTTGTCCCCAATAGAGTTCTTATACAAATCCTCGCAGCCCCCCCCGGCTGTTGCATTTGAACCTTGAATCTGCGGGTTCTTATACTTTTGCCCCGGTTTTGAGGCTGCTGACACTGGCTTTGGGCAAAAAAATGCCGAGCGCGAAATTTGGCACCGAAGTTGGAAACCTGATACGCTATGATAAAACGTCTACTGCTCTACTTGGTCGCCGCTGCGATGCTGCTGGCGGCAGCCATGAGCGCCGACCAGTGGGACGAAGATACGACGCTGCTCGAACAGCACGCCGCAGAAATATCCGCTTACCTCGACGACCAGTTGGCCGATGCGCAAAACTGTTTGGCTTCCAACAACTTGGACAACCTACAGCGCAACGCCGATGCCGCATCGGCAGCAGCCCTGCAAACCGTAGCCGCCAAAGATTACACCCTCCTGCGCCTGCAAAGCGACTCCCTCACTTTTTGGTCAAACGCCCAAGTCATCCCCTCGCGCCCCGAACTGGCCGCACTGACGAGCGGCTCGGCCACACCCCGCATCCTGCACCTCGCGCTCGGCCACTACGCTGCCGCGAAAGTGGGCAACGCCGCCAACACACTCGCCCTCATTCCCATACGCTACGACCTCACCGCGCAGCCGCCCTTCCCCGCTGGGCGCTACATCCCGAAGGAGGTCACTTTTTCTGCCGAAAAAACGGACTACCCCATCACGCTCGGCGGCCAAACGCTTGGCTATCTCGCTGCTGCGGCCACCCTCAACGCAGGCTGGCTGCAATGGGTCAAACTCGTGTTTTTTGGGCTGTTCTTGCTGCTGCTGCTGGCCGTAGCCACCCAGGGGGCCAATTTTTTGGCCGAAAGGTCTTCACCGATGGCGGGTGTGGGCGCGGTGCTGTTCACAGCGGTGGGCATCATTGCACTGAACCGTGCCACTGGCTTCGCCGCCAACTTGCTGGGCGGCCTCGCGGCTTTTTCTCAAAAATTTGAAGTCCCGTCTTGGCTTGGCGCCTCGCTGGGCGACTGGCTGCTGAGCATCGGACTGTTCATCTGGGTCGCGGTGTTTTTTTACCGCAACTTCCGGGTGCGCGGCCTCTCGAAGGCCAGCGAGCCGTTGCGCTGGACCGCTGCGGGCGGTGGCTACTTCGGGGCCATGCTCATGCTCTTGGTCAGCGGGGTGCTGATGCGCCACTTGGTTTTTTTCAGCAGCATCAATTTTGACTTCGACAACCTGCTGAATCTCAACGGGCTGGCTCTGTGGGCGATGGCTGGCCTGCTGGTGTGGACCGCCGGTTCGTTCTTCGTCAGCCACCGCTTGGCACTGATGGCGAAGCGGGCTAAGTTGACCCAGAGCCAGCGCGGCACCGCCATCGGAGTGGCGCTGGTCGGGCTGTTGGTGTTGAGTTTTGTGGCAAATTTGGGTATCAGCCCGCTCTACTTGCTCGGTTTCGGCTTGGTGTACGCTGCCGCGCTCGACTTTTTTACCCACGACGATGCCCCCGGCTTCGGTTGGATTGTGGTGTGGATGCTGCTGCTCTCGCTTTTTTCGGCGGTGCTGCTCTACCAGTTCAATGCTGAAAAAGACCGCTCCCGTCGCCTTGCCTATGCCGAAGCATTGGCCACCGACCGCGACACAGAGGCTGCGGAAAAACGCTTGCCCCAGGTGCTGGCCGCTTTCCAGCGGGACTCGGCACAACTCGGCATTTTGCTCAAACCTTTCCCCTTCAAAGCCGACGTGGAGGTAGTGCGGGCGTTTTTTAACCAAAAACTGTTTGCCGAAAACTACCTGTTCCAGCACTACCGACTCCAAGTATACGGCTTCGACCAGACGGGCCAGCCCCTGCTGAAAGACCAGACGCAGAGCCTCGATTGGGCTTTGCAGGAAAACTGGAACGCGGGCCAGTCCCTCACTTCTGGCTCCTCACCCCTCACTTCTGACATCCGCCTGCACACCGACAAGGACGGCAAGTTTCGCTACATGATGATGCTCCGCCCGCTGCGCATGGGAGATGCGACGCAGCCCGCGCAGGTGTTCTGCTTCCTCGACCACGAGTACCCGAAGCAGACGCGGGTGTACGCCCGGCTTTTTTACAACACGCCGTACAAGGCCCTCGACGGGCTGGCCCGCTACGACTATGCGGTGGAGAAATTTGGCAATTTGGTGGTCGAATCGGGCCAAAACTCGCTGGTCGCGCTCGGCAAGTCGGTCAGCAACGGCCAGTCGGCTGAGGTGGAACGCCCTGAACTGGGCCGCCTCGACGCGGTACACAAAAGTGCCGACGGCAGCACGGTGGCGGTGGTGGGCCGCTCTGGGGGCGACTGGTACAAGCCGCTCTACCTATTCTCGATGCTGTTCGCGCTGGCCTCGGTTTTCTTGTTCGTCATGGCTTTCGCCAACCGCTGGTTAGGATTTCTGCCGAAGGATTACCGGGTGTCGCTCGCCACGCGCGGCTCGCT
>JAYSUY010001174.1:0-6983 GCA_043718855.1 Saprospiraceae bacterium
GCTGCTGGCCGTTGATTATCAAAAAAATAGAAGCCCCGAAGTGTATGACACTATCGGGGCTTTCACTTTTTCGCGCCAACGGCCAGCAGCCAATAGCAAAAAGCCAATAGTCAACGGCCAATAGTCAACGGCCAATGGCCAACGGCCAAAGGTCAAAAGTCAGCCGTCAATGTTTTGGCGCAAGCCGCCGCGTGGGGCAGTTCGTAGCGGAAGAAAAACTTCATGGTGTGGATTTTTTCCTCGTAAAAAGTCGCTGTCTGGGCTGATCCATTCGCAGCCAATTGTTGCTGGGCCAAAGTCGCCATTTTAAGCCACTGCCAGGCGATCACCACATAGCCCGCCATTTCCATGAACACCGTAGCGTCGGCCAGATAGCGCTCGGTTTCGCCCGCTTGGGCGTATTTCCCCAAGTGTTGCAGTGTCGCACCGACGCGCTCGATTTCAGATTTCAGCCTGTCAGCGTAGGGGCGCAGCGCGTCGTGCTGAGCGGCCTGAGCGATGGTGTCTGACATGGCCGCCACGAGCAGTTGCAGCGCGCGGCCGTTTTCCATCGTCACCTTTCGGCCCAGCAAATCCAGCGACTGGATGCCCGTAGTGCCTTCGTAGAGCGCCATGATGCGCAGGTCGCGGTAGTACTGCTGCGCAGGAAAATCCATGATGTAGCCGTAGCCACCCAGTACCTGAATGCCCAGCGAAGTGGAGCGGTTGCCCTGCTCGGTGGCGTAGGTTTTCACGATGGGCGTGAGGATTTCGAGCAGCAGCCAGTGCTGGTGCCGCACCTCGCCGTCGGTGGCCGTCACGAGGTCGGCCAACTTGTAGCACTCCATCACGAGCGACATGGAGCCTTCCACAATGGCCTTCTGCGTCAGCAACATACGCTGCACGTCGGGGTGCTGCACGATGGGCACGGGCGGTTTGGAGAGGTCGCGCTCGCCGATACGGCGGCCCTGCGGGCGCTCTTCAGCGTACTGCAAAGAGGCGTAGTAAGCGGCCATGCTCACCGACGCGGCCACCTGGCCCACCGAGATACGGGCTTCGTTCATCATCTGAAACATGTAGTGCAAACCCTTGTGCGGCTCCCCCACGAGCCAGCCCCGGCAGTCGCTGTTTTCCCCAAAAACGAGGTGCGTAGTGGCGTAGGCGCGTTGTCCGAGTTTCTGGTAATCCGCAGCGCAGTACACGTCGTTGTAGGCCAGCGAGCCGTCCGCTTCGGGGCGCATTTTGGGTACCACGAAAAGCGAGATGCCCTTCGTACCGGGCGGTGCCCCTTCGATACGGGCCAGCGTGAGGTGAACAAAATTGTCGCAAGCTTTGTGCTGCCCGCCGGAGATGAAGATTTTTTGTCCCCGGATGTGGTAGTGGCCAGCCTCCGTAGGGGATGCGGAAGTCGTGATATCCGAGAGCGAACTGCCAGCCTGCGGCTCGGTGAGTGCCATCGTGCCCTGCCAGGAGCCATCGAACATTTTGGGGATGTAGGTTTCAATCAATTCCGGCGAGCCGAAGTTGGTGATGAGCCGCGCCGCGCCAGCCGTGAGCAGTAGGTAGCCTACCGCGCCGTTGTTGGCTGCTTGAAAAATGTGGTGCGCGGCGTTGAACACTATCTCTGGCAGGTGCAAGCCGCCATGCTCAAAACTGGCTGAACCACTAATCCAGCCTTGCTCGGCTCCCTGCCGGATGATGCGCGTCAGTTGCGGGTGCGTCCAGATTTCCCCATTGCCCTCGTAGCGCACCGGCTGCTCGTCCATTTCTTTAAAAAACGGGTACAGTTCGCGGTCGGCGAAGGCGTGGGCGGCATCGAGCAGGAGCGTCACTTGCTCGGTGTCTAAGTGCGCAAAGGCTTCGTGTTCAAACAGTTCCTGCACGGGATGGACTTCGTGGAGGAGGAAGCGAAGGAGGTCGGGACTGAAGTAGCGGGCCATGAAAAGTTTGAAGTTCGAGAGTTTGAAGTTCGAGAGTTTGAATCTGGGGGGCCTGTGCGGACAAATGTCTTGAATGTTCGGGTGGGAACAGCAAGGGGCTGGGGTAAAATTTGATCTGCCGTTTTCGGCGGCGTTTTCACCTAAAAAAACGGCGCGAAAGGCCGCCAAGCCCTCCGCGCCGTCAATCGAAACAATCGGCTCAATAGAGCCAATCGAAAAATCAAAGCATTCCCTTCACCATATCTGCAAAAGCCGCCATCGTCACAGCACCCTGGTCGCCTTCGCCTTGTCTGCGGACGCTGACGGTGCCAGCCTCCACTTCCTTTTCGCCCACGACGAGCAGGAACGGGATGCGCTTCAGTTCGTTGTCGCGGATTTTGCGCCCGATGGTCTCGTTGCGGTCGTCCACCACACCGCGCAAGTCTTCGGCTTCGAGGGCCTGCTTGACTTGGTAGGAGTATTCCACATACTTGTCGCTCACCGGCAGGATGGCGAACTGCTCTGGCGTGAGCCAGAGCGGGAATTTGCCCGCGCAGTTTTCGATCAGCACGCCCATGAACCGCTCCATCGAGCCGAACGGTGCGCGGTGGATCATCACCGGGCGGTGCTCCGCGTTGTCGGCCCCGATGTAGGTCAGGTTGAAGCGCTCCGGCAAGTTGTAGTCCACCTGAATGGTACCCAGTTGCCACGAGCGGCCCAGCGCGTCTTTCACCATGAAGTCCAGTTTTGGGCCATAAAAAGCCGCTTCGCCGTATGCTGTGATGGTATCCAAACCGACTTCTGCTGCTGCATCGATGATGGCCTGCTCCGCCTTTTCCCAGTTTTCCTCCGAGCCGATGTACTTGGAGCGGTCGTGCTGGTCGCGGAGGCTGATCTGGGCGGTAAACTTTTCAAACCCCAGTTTTTGCAGCACGAAGCGCGTCAGTTCCAGCACACCGAGGAACTCCTCCTTGAGTTGGTCTTCGGTGCAGAACAGGTGCGCGTCGTCCTGCGTGAAGCCGCGCACCCGGGTGAGGCCGTGCAGTTCGCCCGACATCTCGTAGCGGTACACGGTGCCGAACTCGGCGATGCGCACTGGCAGTTCGCGGTAGGAGCGCGGGCGGTAGCCGTAGATTTCGCAGTGGTGCGGGCAGTTCATCGGCTTGAGCAAAAACTCCTCGCCGTCTTGCGGGGTGAGGATGGGCTGGAACGAATCCTTGCCGTATTTTTCCCAGTGGCCGCTGGTGACGTAGAGTTTTTTAGAGCCGATGTGCGGTGTGATGACGGGTTGATAACCGCGCTTAATCTGCTCTTTTTTCAAAAAATCCTCCAAGCGCTGGCGCACCGCCGTGCCTTTTGGCAGCCAGAGCGGCAGACCGGAACCGACTTTTTCGGAGAACATGAACAACTCCAACTCTTGGCCGAGTTTGCGGTGGTCGCGCTTTTTGGCCTCTTCGAGCAGGGTCAGGTATTCCTCCAGTTCCTTCTGCTTCGGGAAGGTGATCGCGTACAAGCGGGTGAGTTGCTTGCGCTCGATGTCGCCGCGCCAGTAAGCCCCGGCGAGGTTCAGGATTTTGACCGCTTTGATGTTTTCCGTGCTGGGGATGTGCGGCCCCCGGCAGAGGTCGGTAAAGTTGCCCTGCTGGTAAAACGTGATGCTACCGTCTTCAAGACCCTCCAAAAGTTCGAGTTTGTACTCGTCGTTTTTTTCGGTGAAATACCGGATCGCGTCGGCTTTGGAGACCTCGGTGCGCTTGTACTCGCTCTTGGTGCGGGCCAATTCGAGTACTTTTTGCTCTATTTTGGGGAAATCCGCTGGCGTGAGCATTCGGTCGCCGGTGTCCACGTCGTAGTAGAAACCGTTGTCGATGGCCGGGCCGATGCCGAATTTGGTACCGGGGAACAGGCTTTCCAGCGCCTCGGCCAGCAGGTGAGCGGAGGAGTGCCAATAGGTCTGCTTGCCTTCCTTGTCCTCCCATTTGTGGAAAACGATGCTCGCGTCCGACGTGATCGGACGGCTGAGATCGCGCACTTCGCCGTTGACACTGGCGGCCAGCACGACGCGGGCCAAGCCCTCGCTGATGCTTTTCGCTACGTCGAGCGCGGTGGTTCCGGCGGCAAACTGACGAATGTTGCCGTCGGGGAATGTGATGTTGATCATAAAAAAAGAGTGTGTTTAGCCCACCAAAACGAGAGGCGGGTGCCCGTGCGCCATACGAACGGCGGGGGCGGTTTGTAAAAAAGTGAGGGGCAAAGGTAGGTGGTGAACGATGAACGAGGAACTATGAACTTCCCCTATCCTACCTTCGCCGCATCAATTCACCTACTCGCTTCTTCACTCCTCACCCATGCCCACCCTCGTTTTCGCCACCAACAACCCCCACAAAGCCCAAGAGGTCGAGCAGATACTCGGCGGCACTTACCAAGTGAAAACCCTCCGCGACATCGGATGCCACGAAGACATCGAGGAGACCGAAGACACACTAGAAGGCAACGCCCTGCTCAAAGCCCGCTACGTGAAAGAGCGCTACGGCTATGACTGTTTTTCGGAAGACACAGGCCTCGAAGTGGAGGCACTCGGCGGCCAACCGGGTGTACACACGGCCCGCTACGCGGGCGAGCAGCGCAGCGCGGAAGACAATATCCAACTGTTGCTCAGCAACTTAGCAGGAAATGAAAACCGCCGCGCCCGCTTCCGCACCATCATCGCGCTCATCGCCGACGGGCGGGAAACCCTGCTAGAAGGCATCTGCCCCGGCAGCATCGCTACCGAAAAACGCGGCACAGGCGGCTTCGGCTACGACCCGATTTTTATCCCCGAAGGCTACGACCAGAGTTTTGCAGAACTCGGCGAGGCGGTGAAAAACCAGATCAGCCACCGGGCGTTAGCGACGCAGAAGTTGGTGGAGCACTTGGCTGTTGGCGGTTAGCCTTTGGCTGTTGGCTAAGGGACAACTACCACTCCCACCGTGCGCCCATTTCTAACTGCAAGGGCAAAAACTTGAGACTGAACAGATTGTTAGGGAAAATATACCGCGCCCCAGGCTGCGCAAACAAGGCGAAATGCTTGTCCGGTTTCCACTGCACTCCTGTACCCAGCGCAGCGGTGAAGCGGAGTACGCCGGGACCTGAGTTAGCCACCACATCAGTCGCTCCGATTTCCATATCGGCATATCCGCTCCAACGCCGTCCGGCAAACCATTCTGGATACCAGCGCAGCCCAGCAAAGTACTGCCAAGCCTTGTCCTCCAAATTCAGGCAAACATGTACAGGGTAGTAGGGCGGGCCGTTCACGAGGTCGTCTTCAAAAATGAGGTCGTTGCAACTCCTTGATTTCCACACGTTGTAGCGAAATCCCATTTTGATTTGCAGGCCCCCAACAGGCAGGAAACGCGCCACATCAATGCCCAGCGAATAGCCGGTGCGCGGCTCAAAGCCACCATCCAAGATGGGCGAGAACTGGAACAGCCAATTTGGCGCAGCAATGAGCGAGACACTGGTTGTTGGAGAGGTTAAAACACCCCCGCACAATAGCGTACCGCCAAAGAGTGCCTTCATTTCAGCCAATTTCACCGAATCTTCTTCTTGCGCCGAAGCACCGCCAGCCGCCAGCACGAGCAGCAGAACGAACAACTTTTTCATACAAACTGGGTTTGGTTGCGACTTTTGCGGCAAGATACAGCACACCTCAAAGTAGCGGCAAATGGCAAGAGACAAAAACTACCGGCGGGCCATGCGCACCGCCAATCCACAAGGAAAAATGGCACAATCCAAAGATAAAAAAGGCTTTTTTGCCCAATTCGGCTCCCTCAGCAACGTACCGCGCTTCTTCCGCATGATCTGGGAAGTATCGCCCCGGCTCACGCTCTGGAACGTCGCGCTGCGCCTCGTGCAGGCCGCCGTGCCGCTCGCCATGCTCTACGTCGGCAAAGAAATCGTGGACAGTGTGCTGACCGAGATTGCTCATCCTGCCCACATACTCACCCTCTCGCTCTCTCACAATCTGTGGTACTGGGTGTCACTCGAACTCGCCCTCGCCATCCTCAGCAGCCTGCTGGGCCGAGCCATCACGCTGACCGACAGCCTCTTGGGCGATTTGGTGAACAACGACTCCTCGGTGCGCATCATCCGCCACGCCGCCACGCTCGATCTGTACCAGTTCGAGGATGCCAATTTTTACGACAAACTCGAACGCGCTCGCACCCAGACCGCCGGGCGCACCGCCCTGATGAGCATGGTGCTTTCGCAGGGCCAAGACCTCATCACCGTCGCCTTCCTGGCCGCCGGCCTCGTGGCCTTCAACCCCTGGCTGCTGCTGATACTCGTCGTGGCGGTCATCCCGTCGTTCATCGGGGAGAGCAAATTCAACCAAGAATCCTACTCGCTCTCCCGCTCCTGGACCCCCGAACGCCGCGAAATTGACTACCTGCGCTACATCGGCGCGAGCAACGAGACGGCCAAGGAGATCAAAATTTTCGGTCTCGAAGACTTCATCGCTACGCGCTTCAAAACCATTTCGGACAAATATTTTATTGCTAATCAGCGACTTGCACTGAAACGAGCCGCATGGGGCGCACTGTTTTCAGCCCTCGGTACCATGTCTTACTACGCCGCCTACGTGTTCGTGATCGTGCAGACTGTAGCCGGGCAGATCACCGTCGGCACCCTCACTTTTTTGGCTGGGGCGTTCAGCCGATTACAGGGGTTGTTGCAGGGTATCGTCAGCCGATTTTCGCGCATCGCCGAAACCTCACTCTACCTCCAAGACCTCTTCGACTTCCTCGAACTGCGCCCCCTCTCCGACAGCCACACCGATGGCCGCCTCGTGCCGCGCCCCATGCAGGAGGGTTTTGTGTTTGAAAATGTGGGGTTCAAGTACCCCGACACCGACATCTGGGCCTTGCGCCACCTGAGTTTCACCCTCCAACCCGGCGAAAAACTGGCCCTCGTCGGCGAGAACGGCGCAGGCAAAACCACCCTCGTCAAACTCCTCGCCCACCTCTACGAACCCTCGGAGGGTCGCATCTTGCTCGACGGCATCGACCTCTGCGAGTACGACCCCGAAGACCTGCGCCGCGAGATCGG
>JAYSUY010001175.1:0-6980 GCA_043718855.1 Saprospiraceae bacterium
GCAGTGTGCGACCTGAAAATGACCCCCGTGATGTGCGGCTCAGCGTTCAAAAACAAAGGTGTACAAGCTTGCTTGGACGCAGCTTGCTACTTCCTCCCATCACCGCTCGACATCACTGCTGTGATAGGTACTGATCCGAGAACAGACAAAGAAATATCGCGCCAGCCGGATAGCAAGGAGCCTTTCACCGCATTGGCTTTCAAAATTGCTACCGACCCATTTGTGGGCCGCTTGTGCTTTATCCGGGTGTATGCGGGCAGACTTGATGCAGGTTCTTACGTTTTGAACACGCGTACGGGCGACAAAGAACGCATCAGCCGCCTCTACCAGATGCACGCCAACAAGCAGAACCCGATTGACTCGGTGGAAGCAGGCGACATCGCTGCTGCGGTAGGCTTCAAAGACATCCGTACCGGCGACACGCTGTGTGCTATGGATGCCCCCATCGTACTGGAAAGCATGGTGTTCCCCGAGCCGGTAATCGGCCTCGCTGTGGAGCCAAAGACGCAGAAAGACCTAGACAAACTCGGTATGGCCCTCAACAAATTGGCTGAGGAAGACCCAACTTTCCGCGTGAAATACGACGAGGACACCAACCAAACCGTCATCAGCGGCATGGGTGAGTTGCACTTGGAGATCATTGTGGATCGCTTGCGCCGCGAATTTAAAGTAGAGTGCAACCAAGGCGCACCACAGGTAAACTACAAAGAATCTTTGACACAGACCGTTACGCACCGCGAGCGCTTGAAAAAGCAGACGGGTGGTTCGGGTCTTTTCGCCGATATGGAATTCATACTCGGCCCTGCTGACGAGGAATTCCTTGCAAGCGACGACTTCAAGAGCGGTAAGAAAAAACTACAGTTCGAGTGGGGTATCGTGGGTGGTGCGATCGACAAAAACTACCAGAAGCCCATCTCTGATGGCTTCACACAGATGATGAACAACGGTATCCTCGCAGGGTACAACATCGACTCCATGAAGGTGCGGGTAATCGACGGTGGCATGCACAACGTTGACTCCAAGCCGATTGCGTTCGAGTTGTGCGCCAAGGAAGGCTTCCGCGAAGCCGCACCAAAATGCAAGCCGCAACTGATGGAGCCGATCATGAAACTCGAAGTGATTACGCCCGAAGATTATGTCGGCCCAGTGATTGGCGACTTGAACCGCCGCCGTGGTATGCCGAAAGGCCAAGAGACCCGCATGGGCGGTGCCATTGCGATTCAGGCTGAAGTGCCGCTGTCCGAAATGTTTGGCTATGTGACCCAGTTGCGTACCCTGACTTCGGGCCGTGCTTCCAGCACGATGGAATTCAGCCACTACGCTCCTCCGCCCGATGCGGTGGCGAAGGCTGTGATCGAGGCTGCAAGAGCAGGCAAGTAATACTTATCCCAGAACGCACCGTTCTGAGGTATTTTAGGAGATTGACGAGGGCTGTTGGGCATTTTGCCCAACAGCCCTTTTTTTGATGATGGCTTACCATGTAAGTTATAGGTCACCTACGCAGGATAGGCTATTAAGGCGGTGATCTGAGAGCGGTGATGGTCTGAACACCCTCAAATACTGTAAAACGTCAGCAAAAATACCCCAAACCGGTACAACAGCACGACGGGGATATAACACAGTGCCCACAGGAACGACCGCAGCAGCACAGGCCAAGCGGCCTCTCCGTAGGCCGTTTTGAGGCTTAAAAAACCCAGCAGCCAGACCCAGAAAATAGGTTCAATGGTCTCCACCACAATCTCCATCTGTGGCATCCAGCCCAGCACAGACACCGTCAGGCTGCCGTTCAGAAAAATGCCCAGCACCATGTTGTTCACCAGCAGCAGCGCAGCAAAGTGCAACGCCGTCACCAAATGCTCTCCAAAAAACATCCGCCGCCGCCAGTAAATCAGGGCTAATACTACAGCCAGCATGGGGGCCAGCAGCAGTAGCATGGATTTGGAGAGCGTGTGGTTGCGGGCATCGAAAGCGGCTTCAAACACCTGCCGCTCGGCCTCGCCTGTGCCCGCCAGCCGCTCGCTCAGCATACGCTCCACCACCGAGCCATAGGGGTTGATCAATTGTAAGCGCAAGGGCGACTCGTAAGTGCGAAAATCATTGTAACCCAGTGTGATGAAATATAGCGCATTGATAATCAGGAACAAGGCCAATGGTTTCAAGTAAGGCTTGCGCTTACCACGCAAGTATTCGGCGGTAAGAAAACCGGGCCGCGCCACCAACCAAGCCAGCGAGCGCAGCAGCTTAGAATCCAAGTGAGTGAATGATTTGAGCGCATCAGCAAGGAATTTTGTCAGGGCAAAATCTGTACGCTCCAAGTGCTTCTCGCCGCACTTGTGGCAGAAATCGCCCTTCAATTTCGCTCCGCAGTTGGCGCAGCGAGGTTTTTCTTCTGGCGGGTCAGGCAGGTGTTCCATGTGCTGAATTTTTCGGGAAAAATACGACACGCCCGCCCGTGCCGCCAAACAAGGTTTCACCCAGATTCTCTTTCCAGAAATTTTGAGCCGATAAAGATCAAATCCCCGTTGGATTGAAAAGTTTTATCGTTTTTTGCCCGAACAAACTTTTACCCGCCGAAGCGCTCCCTCCTTCGCCGGAGGCTACGGCAGGTAAAAGCGCGAAGGAGCGTCAAACTTAGAACTTCAAACTTCAAACTCTCATGCCCGTATCTTTTGTTTGCATCGCCAGTTTTTTCAAAGGCAACGATTTCCTGCGCGGCATGAAAGCCGCCGGAGCCACGGTTTACCTCGTCACCTCCCAAAAACACGCCGACAAAGCATGGGCACGGGAAGCCATCGACGATATCTTTTACATCCAGCAAGGCCCTGACAACGAGTGGAATATGGAAGATGTAGCGGCTGGCATGGCGTGGTTGATGCGCACCCACAAAATTGATCGCATCGTTTCGCTCGACGACTTTGATGTAGAAAAAGGGGCCTACCTGCGCGAGCATTTCCGCAGCCCGGGCATGGGCCAGACTACTGCCCGCTACTTCCGCGACAAACTCGCCATGCGCGTCCGGGCCGCCGAAGCGGGCATCCCTGTGCCGGCGTTTTCCCCACTGTTCAACAACGACGACATCAACCGCTTCGCGGAGACGGTGGCCGCGCCCTGGATTGTGAAGCCGCGCGGCCAAGCATCCGCAACGGGCATGAAAAAAATCTACAGCCACAACGAACTCTGGGAACACCTGGACTCGCTGGGCGGCGAACGCCACCACTACTTGGTCGAGCAGTTCAAGCCCGGCGACGTGTACCATGTGGACTCGCTTTCGCAAGACGGCAAAGTGATTTTTTCGCGGGCTTCAGTATACCTGGCTACGCCTTTCGAGGTGGCGCATGGTGGCGGCATCTTCCGCAGCGCGGTAGTGCCGTTTGGCTCTGACGATGAGAAAAAATTGTTGAAACTGAACGAAGCCGTGATGGAGGCCTTCGGGATGCAATACAGCGCAAGCCACACCGAATTCATCAAAAACCGCGAAACGGGCGAGTTTTATTTCCTCGAAACAGCCTCGCGCGTGGGCGGAGCGCACTTGGCGGAGATGGTGGAAGCCTCATCGGGCATCAATCTCTGGTACGAGTGGGCGCGGCTCGAAGTGGCTGTAGCCAGCGGAGAAAAATACAAACTGCCCAAAGTGCGCAACGACTACGCGGGCATCATCGTGTCGCTCGCCCGTCAGGAGTGGCCCGATACCAGCCAGTTTGATGACTCAGAAATCACCTGGCGTATGACAGATATGACCCACCACGTGGGCCTCATCGTGCAGTCGAAAAAACGGGAGCGGGTGCTGGAATTGCTGGACGACTATGCTGCCCGCATCCAGCGCGACTACCACGCGAGCGCACCCGCGCCGACGAAGCCGAAGAATTAGGTAGTGTTGAGTGGCAAGTGTTGCGTGGTAAGTGCTACCACTCAACACTTGCCACTTTCTACCTGAAACGCCAGCGCAGCAAAGCCTCACGCCAACTTGGCTCGTTTCAAAGGAGTGTTCTTCGCAGAGGGTTTCTGCCGAGGCACTTTTACAGCCGATTTCACCCTGAGTATTTTTCCCTTGTTCAGTTTTCTCATGGCGAGTAATGCGCTGAATTCGCGCTTTTCCTCCTCGGTCCAAGGTTTGTCAATCACCTGTAAATCAACGGTGCGCGGTTCTTTTATGAATCCCATGTGCTTTATTTTTTGAAATACTGGTTCACTAATCTTGTGGCCGACACCTCGTCGAGAAACATCCGTGTCCCTCGAAAATGGGTGGCGTTTAGGCTTTCTTCGTAGTGATGGATGAGGCTTGTTTTGGCATCAAAAGCAACGTATCCATCGTAGCCCGCCTCAAACGCGCATTGGCAAGCGAAGGCGAACATATTGCCTGCTACGCCTTCATAAACCCGGCTTTTGCCCCGGTTGAATTTTGCGTTCTCCACCAAGTGCAGGTAGATGTGGTCTTTTTGATCGCTGATCGAAACCAGCCCTTGTAGCACGTTCGGGTTGTTCTGAATGATCAGTTTGAACACTTTTCGATCTGCCTTCATCACTTCTGCCCGCCAATCGAACAGCCAGTGCGTCTTTTTGATTTCGGCTATGTTCTTCGAGGCGAGTTCAGCCAAAACCGTATCAAAAACGTCCCCTGACAGCACGTTGCGGATAGAGTTGGTCAGTTCGTCTATGTGGATGTCAACAAGCGGCATGACAAGATGTGGGATAATTTTTACTCAAAGTTACAACGTTTTTCCTGTCAAACTCATTCCTTACCGAAGGAACGAAGGCCAGTCTCACTACCGCAGCGGCCGCATCCGAAACGCCAGTGCCGCAAATCCTCCCGCATCAAAATGCTCCACCCGGATCGTGTGTCGGCCTTTAAGCGAGACCGTGATTTCGTCGGTTTCCGGCTCATGCACGTCCCAGTTGTCAATCACCAATTTGTCGTCCAAGTACAACCGGGCTCCATCGTCGGAAGTCAGTTCGAGAATGTAGGAGCCAGCCTGAATCTCGAATTCGGTGGTGCTAACGGTGGCAAATCGGTCGGCTTGCACCCCCTCGGCGGGCTTGTCCCACCAAGCGAAAGCCAGTTCGTCCACTGATTTTTCTGCTACGCTTTGTTGGTTTTTCAGTGCCTCAAAAGCCGCAGTATTTTTGAGCGGGTCAGTGCTGTCGTCGCAGTTGAAGAACCTTACTTTCCAGTCCAATTTTTTTTCAAAGCGTTGAAATTCAAACGTATGTGCCTCGCCCGCCGGTACGATGTCGCCAAATTGTGTAGCGATGGGCTGCTCACCGACGTAGGTGAATTCGAGCCACAGTTCGGGGCTGTTGGGGTTGCGCTCCAACACCAAGCGGCCGGGGAATTTGCCCGAAGACTGGTGTACGCCGCGTACACCCCGAATTTTCCCCAATGTCCAAGTACCCGGCGGGCCGAGCAGCACGAAACTGTACAGCACGCGGTTTTCCTTGTCGGTTGCTATGCTGTCGAGTACAATCATGGGGCGGCGAAAATCGTAAGGTCCCCACTCGTTCATCACGATGAATTGCCGACCGCGCGGCAACCCGGCAGTCAGCATCGTGTTGAGGCCGCCGGGTAGGCTGTCGGGTTCGCGGAGGTCGCTGGGTGCAGCTTGCAGCGGCGCGTAGAGGTCGGCAGGTTGCCGATCGGGGTGCGAGAAGTTGAGGCTGCGCTGAGCGATGAGTTCTGGGTGCTGCCAGGTTTCGGCGAGCAGGGCAGCGGGCGCGTACAGGTCGTTTCTCCAAAAGCGGAGTTTGGTGTTGGGCTTGGGCGTTTCCAGCAGCGTCTGAAAGTCAGTGAACAGGTTGAGGCCGTTGACGGTGATGCCCTCCGACGCGCTGATGTGCAGCGGTTTTTTCACTTTCTGAAACAGGTTGCGGTCAATCACCGCGTCGCGGCTACGGGTGTCGCGTTTTTTGGCGTAGCCCCAATCGGTGGGCTGTGTGGCACGCGCCCAGAGTTGGATGCCGATGGAGTCGTTGAGCAGGATGTTCTGTTGCAGGGTGTCCTGCTGGCCGTGCTCGATGGCGATGCCCGTGCGGCAGGCGGCGATGTAGTTGCCGAGGATGACAGACTCGTAACTGTACCCGCCCCAGATGCCGTAGGTGCAGTCGGTGATGAAGTTGCCCTGGATGCGGTTGCGCGAAAACGTGACCTCCACGCCGTTGGTGGGCGCGTGGCTGAAGTTGTTTTTGAAGATGAGGTTGTCGTTGCAGCCGCCCTCGCCGGAGTCCATCGTGGATTGGCCCGCCCAGAGAAAAAAGCCGTCGCCGGAGTGGGTGCAGGAGTTGAAAGCGAAGGTATTTTGATGGCTTTGCTCGTACACGAGTAGGGCCGCCGAGTCCTGTCCGCGCTGGTAAAAATTGTGCGAGTATCCGCGCACATTCCAATCCAAACGGTTGTGCATCACGCGGTTGCGGCTGCTGCGGTACAGGCCCACGCCGAGGCCGGAGTTGAAGTGGAAAGTGTTGTTCCACACCAAGCCGTCGTTGCAGTTGGTCATCAGCAGGGCGTTCTGATTGCCGGTGATGCGGCAGTCCCGTACCGTAGGTCGGGAGCAGTTTTTGAGGTAAATGCCCGCCCCGTAGCGCAGCCACTCGTCGCGCTCGTTGTGGTGGTAACTGAGCCAGTCAGAGAAGTCCTCGCGCTCGCGCCCGGAGCGCAGTTTGGGGCGGTAGTTGTAGGAAAAATCGCAGTTGTCGAGCGTCAGATTCTCAGCGCCTTCGGCCAGCAGCGCGACTTTGTAGCCCCGCACCCGCGCATTTTTGAGGGTAATATTTTTGCCTTGCACCCTGATGCCGAGGCCGTAAAACCCGTTGGGAAAAAACTTGTCGGGCGAGCCTTGCAGTTCGGCCTGCTGAAAATCGATGGTCAGGTTGTCGCCGGAGATGACGATGGCCGCTTGGATGCCAGCGATTTGCACCGTCCCCGCTGTGTCGGGCAGGAACAGGTCGGCGGGGCCAGCAGCGATTTTGTAGGTCGCGGCTTTCACCTT
>JAYSUY010001176.1:0-2529 GCA_043718855.1 Saprospiraceae bacterium
GACGGGCGCGAGCAACGAGCAGGGCCTGTACCTCGGTGCCGAAATCCGTTACATCCGCCGCTGGAAAATCAACCTCTACGCCGATGTGTGGCGCAACACCTGGCTGCGCTTCGGGGCCAGCGCACCCTCACGCGGACGGGAGTACCTGGCGCAGGTGCATTGGACGAAGAGCAAAACTTTCTCCGCCTACGCCTCGTGGCGCTCGGAATCGAAGGAGCGCGACAGCAATGTGGAAGGCATACCGGGTTTGCTCGAAATCAGAAAAGACCGCATGCGCGTCCATGCGGTGTACAAGGTGAGCCGGGCGGTGGAGTTGCGCAGCCGTATTGAACTGACGACAGCGCAACTCGCTGGTTTTGAACGCACCAACGGCTTCATCGCTTACCACGAAGCAGTGGTGAAGCCGCTGGGGTCGCCGCTTTCGGCTGCCCTGCGCTACGCACTTTTTGATACGGACAACTTCGATACGCGGGTGTATACTTTTGAAACCGACCCGTTCACGGCCTTCTCTGTCCCTGCTTTTTCGGGGCGCGGCAGCCGTTACTACCTCAACCTGCAATGGCGCTTGGCCCGCTGGCTGCGCTTGGAGGGCCGGGTGGAGCAAACCAACTGGGTGCGGGCGGTGACGAGCACGGGGTTTGAGGGAAGGAGGATGGGGTACAAGGTGCTGCTGCGGATGAAATGGTGAATGATCTTGTCCGGCCTCAGATTTAAAGACTATTACCACCGGGGTGCTTAGTTCTACTTCGTTACTTTAAAAAAGTGGGATTGTCATGTCGTAGCGAAGCGGAGACATCCACACAAGCCAAGCCTTTTGGGAGGTCACCTGAATCCGGGTTGTGCAGATATCTCCGCTTCGCTACGATATGACAATTCGTTTTTCTCTAATCTAACAAAGTAGAATTAGTGGCCAGTCAAATTTTTCGATCAAAAATCACGCTGTTACATTTTTTGAAAACAATCTGTTTGTAAATTTACTCCATTGTTCACCTTGTTTTCTAACTGACATTACGCAGCCCGAAAATTAGGCCGATGAAGATCCTTGACAGTTTGAACCTTGAGATAAAAGTGGACGGATTTCGCCCTTGTTGGCATCTTCGCCAACAAGAAGCGATGGAATGAGTGATTAGGCGTGGGTACTCACTCCGCCGTTACAGTTGGCGAGGACGCCAACTGCGGCAAGCCGTTACAGTTGGCGAGGATGCCAACTGCGGCAAAACAGTTGGCGAGGACGCCAACTGCGGCAAAAAAAATCACGCTGTTGCATTTTTTGAAAACAATCTGTTTGTAAATTTGCCCCATTGTTCACCTTATTTTCTAACAAAATCAACTTTTATTATGGACAGAAAAACAAACTGGCTCGCCATTGCCGCCGCCGCCGTTGCCGGTATGGTCATCGGGTTCCTCTGGTACGGGGCGCTCTTCAACGCACAGTGGATGGCCGGCAACGGCATCACGATGGACGGCGAAAGAATGCTCAAAAACGGCGTGGAGGTACCTATGTCGTCAATGCCCATGATCGTCAACTTCTTAGCGATGGCCGTTTATGCCGTCGTGATGAACTGGCTGCTGGGCAAGATGAACATCAGCAATTGGGCCAGCGGCGCGACGGTGGGCGCGGGCATCGGCCTCATCATGCTCTTGAACGTACTCACGGGCAACCTGTTCGCCAACGCCCCATCCAGCCTGACGCTGGTGGACGGCTCGTACTCGCTCGTACTGTTCACCGTCATCGGCGCGATCGTGGGCGGCTGGCAGAAAAAGTGATCAGCGTTTTGCTTTTTACAAACCGCAGCGGCGGCATGGCTTGTGAGCCGTGCCGCCGCTTTTTTATTTTTCCAGCAAAAACACCGGCAGCCCCTTGTCCAACTCGCTCTCTGGCATGAAGGGCGTTTGGCTGGTAGGCGCATTCGGCACAGCCGATTTTACCAGCGTAGGCACCCGGCGACGCAGGAAATCGTAGAGTTCGCCCAAGCGCAGTATGTGATCGCCGTCCGTGTCGGCCCGGAACTGCCCTGCAGCATCGGTGCAAGGCTTGTCGCCGAAAGCGTCCATCAGTGCCTCGGTGAAGGCACCATTCTCCCAAGTTTTGTCCTCGTAGGATTTTTCCGTACTCCCGCAACTCGTGAGCGTGCTCACGCCCGGCTGCGTTTTCGCCAACTCGATTACCGCCTGGCTCACTCCGCCGAAACCCTCCTTCGCGCCCCCGCTGTGGCAAGCGTCAAGGAAGATCAACTTCTTGCAATTCAATGGACTAAGCGTTTCTAAGATGTCGGTTTTATAGTCCACCGTGAGGCGGTCGTACTTCGGATTGTAGCCTGTTTGTAGGATTTTGAAGCGGTTCTCCACGATTTTTCCGTGCGAACTGATGAACACCACCAGCACATCGTTGGGCTTGATCTGGCCGTCGTTCCACTGGTAAGCGAGGTCGAACATGGCCTGCTTGATGGCCGTGATATCGGTCTGCTCAGGTGCAACGAGGGTCTTCACGAACACCTGCTCGAACAGTTTGCCCACCCCGCCCTGCCC
>JAYSUY010001177.1:0-2525 GCA_043718855.1 Saprospiraceae bacterium
ATAAAAGAAAAATAATTTCTGTAGAAGTGCAAATCAAGACGGACTTGGCTCTGCCTGAGCGCAACTTTGTCCCCACGTTCAGGAGTGCGGCCCATCAAAGGCTGTTTTTTGTTACTACGAAACAATAAGCCCGACTTCGAGCGTTTACTGGCCAGTTCTTCAAATCGAAACCATCCAACATGAATGAAAACAACACCCTGTCCGCGCCCTGCGGCTTCGCCCCGCTCCCCGCCGAAACTGTTTCTCCGATTGTCCTGCTGATTTGCACCGAGGCTTACTCCTTCCCAAAAGGAGTCAACCTCGCCCTGTTTTGTGCTGATTAAGCAGTAGGTGCGGGAAAAACCGAATCGCCCCGTCTGCTCGTATCTTTAGCCGTTTTCTCCAAATTCCTACCGCGAAAAGGATAATTGCTACCGCAAAAAAAATTTTTTCAGAAAAAATTGGCGACAGCAAAGTTTTTGGCATCGGATTTGGCTTAGTAGGGGAAACAGGTTTGCAACACAGACCAAGCCGCGCAAAACCAGCACCTTAATCACGAGTTCCCATCACATCATCCTTCACCCACCAACAACCGACCACCACAGTATGAAAAATATCATCTTAATCTCCGCTCTCATCCTTGCTTTTGCAACCTCCTTCACCACCAACGTGGCTGCTCAGGAAACTGAAACTCCCGCTTTCACCGAGTTTGTCGCACAGTTCCCGAAAGCCGAACTGCCCTACACCTTCGCTACCGAAGAACTGAAAGGCCAGTTGGAAACCAACACAGCCGCCAAAGCCAAGCGCCTCGGCTGGCAACACTACCAGTTCCTCCCAGAACTGGAGCGCAGCGCAGAATACAGCAACATGCCAGTGTACCCAGAGCCAGTGGCCGCATTTGAGACAAAAGAATACATCGCAGTGCTGTACAACATCGCTCGCGGCACTGGCAAGGGTACCAAAACCTACACGCTTTCGCTGTTCGACCACGCTGGCAACCACATCGCTACTAACTTCGTGGCAGGTGCTGATGCCAAGAACCTCACTGCTACCACCATCGCTACCGACTTGAAGGCAGAAGTGGCTGAGTACAAAGTAATCTGGACGCTTGACCTGCTCGAAAATGGCCGCGAAGGCAACTCGGTCAAAAACCTCGAAGCCAAAGCCAAGCAGGTGATCGACCTGACCATCCCTGGCAACCCAGACCAGATCGACTGGAGCGTGAAAACCACCACCACCGACGCAACAAGCGGTATCGCTACGAAATAAAAAATTGAAACGATTTGAAGGGTAAGTCAAACCCCGTCGGGCCTCGTGTCCGGCGGGGTTTTGTCATTTGGGCTGTGCCGCTCGTCTTGCGACTGAAAAC
Source organism: Saprospiraceae bacterium (assembly GCA_043718855.1). GTDB lineage: Bacteria > Bacteroidota > Bacteroidia > Chitinophagales > Saprospiraceae > M3007. Next base: position 1,349 of record JAYSUY010001177.1, read on the forward strand.
CATCACCCGCAGCAAACCTAGGAGAAAGTATTCTTCAGACACTTAGGAACGCTTAAAAAATAACTTATAAGAACTCAAGATTTTAGGGATTCAACTGGCCTTTTGTTTGTCGCACAAGCACATAATGTTAGAATCAAGTAGAATGAGGGGATTTTTACTTTCATTATTTTACAATTTCTGTTTTTTAAAATGACGCACAAATATGGTTTTACGCAACTGCCGCTATAGCCGAATTGCGCCTAAAAAAGTTGGGCGAAGTTCAACTCTTCTCCACAAGCGTGTCACCTCCAACAACCTTTTTTCGACGAAAACCCCCGCCCCTTGTGGAAGCCCCACCCCTACTACTTGCAGCCTCTGCCCTAATTTTCTCGGCAACATTGCTGACCTTGCACCGAATTTCTGCACCAACTCAGGACAATGCAACTCAACCGAGAACTTCTTTTTTTCTGGGCCGTCGGGGCCGTTTTTTTGGCCTACGTCACCGCCCGCGCCTGGCTGTTGCCCATGACCCACGATGAGGTGAGCACCTGTGTCAACCATGTACCACGCCTGGCTTTCGACATCATCACCTACCAGCGCGAGGCTGTACCCAACAACCACGTCCTCAATACATTGGGCGTAAAAATCTTCGCCGGGCTGTTCGGCATGTGCCACTTCGTGGCCCGCATTCCGGTACTCCTCGGAGCAGTGCTGTACGCGTGGGCCGCCACCCAAATTGCCCACCGGATTTCGCTCTCAGCAGTGGTGCGCTGGTTCACCTTGCTGCTGTTGCTGGGCAATCCCTACGTCACCGAGTTCATGGGCCTGTGCCGGGGCTACGGGCTGGCTGCCGGGCTGATGCTGTTCGCCATCGAGCGGGGCTGGACCTACCTCGCCAACGGCCAAAAATCCACCCTGACCTGGGCGATGGTGCTGGGCTTGCTGGCCGTGGAGGCCAATTTTACTTTGCTCAATTTTTATGTGCCGTTCGCGCTGCTGCTGGCTGTGGCGACGTGGCAGCAGTCGGAGGGCTGGAAAGATTTTTGGCAAAAATTGAAGCCGATATGGAAAATAACGGTGCTGCTGGCGGTGCTGTGCCTGCCGCCCATGCTGAAAATGCGGGCCGACGGCGAACTCAAGTTCTGGGGCGAAGCGGGTTTTTTCAAAGAAACTGTAGTGGATTTTATGCGCTGCTCCA
>JAYSUY010001178.1:0-2522 GCA_043718855.1 Saprospiraceae bacterium
CGCGCGCCCGCAAGTGAGTTCGCCGGGCGCGCCAGTATTTTCAGGGAGCGCGCCGTTTTGGTTGCCCATGAACAGTACGGCAGCGGCCAAGCAGGAAAAAAGCAGTAGTGTGTTTCGCATAAAAATTTGTTTGTGCAAAGGGACAAATGATTGGAGGTCAAAAGCCCCAGCCATGTTTTCTAAAAGGTCAATGCCGATAGGTTTTGACCTTTTTTGATTTGCTGTGCCGCAGCAATCAGCCCTTCAGCCACTCCGCCGCCGGGTTGTTTTTGGGCCTCAGCGCCACTGATTTTTCCCAAGCGGCCCGCGCCCCGGCCTTGTCGCCTTTGGCCTCGCGGCATTTGCCCAGCCGGTTCCAAGCCACCACGATGCGGGGGAAAATCTGGGTGTACGCCTCGAACAGCGCGATGCCCTCGTCCCATTTTTTGGCTTCCTCCAAGCGCTCGCCCACGCCGAGCAGCTGCATGTCGTTGTCAAAATCGAAGCCCGCTTCGGTGAGGATTTGGCGGCTGTTTTGAGAAAAATGGGCCGCGCCCTTTTCCAAAATCGCTTTGTAGATGGCGTTGGTGACTGGGCTGTTTCGGTAAGGCTCTTCGCCGCCGCCGCCGGGTGTCGCAGCAGGTGGCGGAGCTGCCTGTACGGGTAAATCCCCAACGCGCACCGCCCGCACATCCCCCTTCGGGTGTTTGATGAGCAGCACGGGCGTACCCTCCGTTGCGTTTTCGAGTACGACGCTGCGGTTGTTGTTGGCCGCGTAAAAATTGGGGGCGTAGGCATCGGCCTTGCTGTTCCGCCACTCAAAAACCTTGTCCATCACCTCCATTTCCTGTACATCCTGGATGTTTTCCCCTTTCCAGACGTACATGAAGTAGAGGGGCTTCTTTTCAAAATTGACCTTCACAAAGGCCAGCATCAGCCCAAGTTTCGGGCGGGCCACTACGCCCATGAGTTCAATGCTGGCGATGCGCCCGCGCTCGGCCTGCATATCTTCCCAAAAAGGTTTGATGCGCTGCTGCGCCGTTTCGAGCGACACACCGCGATACTTCGCCAGCAGTGCGAAGTCGCCTTTTCGCACCCCGTCCAGCATCTGGAAAGTGCGGTCGCCGACAGCGGCGGTTTCTTCCGGGCGTTCGGAACCGTCGGAGGCAAACAGCAGCAGCGGCTTCTGGTCATCGTAGGCAGTCGTCAGCCGGTTGTTCTCATCTATGCGCAGCGAAAAAGTGGCTCCCGAAGGCAGGCGGTATTGGCCAGCGGCCCGCTTCACGACCGCTTCGTCCAGCAAGCCGCCGCCGCCAGCGAGCATTTTTTGGATGTTGAGCGCGAAGCGGTCGGAGACCTTGTCGTTGCTGTTGCTCGACACCACGATACACACATCGTTGGCGAGGTCGAAACCCATGAAGGCGTTGTACACCCCGTTGCCGCCGTTGTGCCAGATGGTGCGCTGGCCGCCGTCATCCTGCACCACCCAGCCGTAGCCGTAGAAACTCAGCCCGCGCGGGCCTTCGGCGGTGTGGGGCGTGAACATCTTTTCAGTAGCGTTTTTTGGCAAAACCACATTGGTTTTCAAGGCTTTGTACCATCGGTGCATATCGCCGACGGTGGAGAGCACCCCGCCGTTGGCCCGCAGGTGCCAGCCGGGGCCGTCGGGCAGCCAGGGGCGGTCGAGCGCCGTGCCCCAGCGATTTCCGCCCTGATAGCCCACCGCCAGTTCGCCGGGGGAAAAGCCGGGCAGCACATAGCCCGTGCGCTTCATGCCAGCGGGCAGCCAGAGTTGCTCGCGCAAAAACCGTTCGTAGCCCAAGCCGCTCACCCGCTCCACGATGATGCCCAGCAGGCTGTACCCCACGTTGGAGTACTGGTAGGCGGCGCCGGGCGGGTTGTCCAATTTTGTAGAAAAAGCGAGGCGGGCAAACTGCGCCGCGTCCAAGTTTTCATAGTCATCGCCGATAGCGCCTGGGAAACCGGCGGTGTGGGTGAGCAGTTGGTGGAGGGTCATGGCGGCCTTGTCGGCGGGGGCTTCGGGGAAATATTTGGAGAGCGGGTCGTCGAGTTGGAGTTTGCTCTGGCTCCAGAGTTTCATGATGGCCGCCGCCGTGAACTGCTTGGTGATGCTGCCGACGCTGAACACGGTTTCGGCGGTCTGGGGGCGCTTGGCCTCGCGGTCGGCCATGCCGTAGCCCTGTTCAAGCAGGATGTCGCCTTTGACGGCCACGAGTACGGAGCCAGCGTAGCCGTTTTCGGTGGCGCGGGCAAGGTAGGCTTGGAGGTTGGCGGAGAGAGGCGAGGGCTGTGCGCTGCTGTTGTTTTTTTGGGAAAAAACGAGGTGCGGCAGGGCGACGGCCAGCAGCGCGGCGCAGAGGGTGAGGATGGATTTTGTCATGGTGAAATTTTAGTGCAGTGAACGGCTAAACCTCGTAGGTTTTTAAAACCTATGGTATGTACACAAGTTCATTGACATTGTTGAAGTAAGATTGCGGGATGAAATCAATACTGGGAGATGTTCGCCTTGAGCGATTGGAAGG
>JAYSUY010001179.1:0-6926 GCA_043718855.1 Saprospiraceae bacterium
GCCCACCGCGACAAGAATGGGACACGGATGGGACGGATAAAACGGATTCAAACAGATTTTTATCTCAAAATCCGTTTTGATCCGCCTAAATCTGTTTGATCCGTGTCCCATTCTTGTCGCGGTGGGCGTACTGCTAAGTTTTTACCTCCATTTTCCATTCTCCATTAAAAAATGCTCACTGCTCTCCTCCTCGGCTTCGCCGGCAGCCTACATTGCGTAGGGATGTGCGGCCCACTGCTGCTCGCGCTCCCGCTGGATGCGGCGGGCAAGCGGCAGGTGCTGCGCCAAATGCTGGTGTACCACGCAGGGCGCATCCTGACCTACGCGGCATTGGGACTGCTGTTCGGGCTGCTGGGCAAGGGGCTGGCGGTGGCGGGTTTTCAAAAAATCCTCTCCATCGGGGCCGGCGTTTTCATGCTGGGCATGGCGCTCATGGCATGGCGATTCGAGCGCATGGTAACGGCGCTGCCGGGTTTCGGGGCGTTCACACAGCGGGTGAAGTCCCGGATGGGGAGTCTGCTTCGGCACAACGGCAGCACGTTTTCGCTTGGCCTGCTCAACGGCCTGCTGCCCTGCGGCATAGTGTACGCTGCGCTGGCTGGGGCCATCGCTACGGCGGGCATCCCAGAGGGCGCACTTTTTATGGCGGCTTTCGGGCTGGGTACTTTGCCTTTATTGCTGGGAGTGAGTGTGTTAGGCCGGTCGTTCAGTGTAGCCGTTAGGAAAAACATCCGATTTGCGCAGCCTATCTTGCTTGGGCTGGTGGGGCTGCTACTTTTGCAGCGCGGGTTGCACTTGAATGTGGCGCTGTTCGAGTCGGCGGTACCGAAAGCGGGGATGGACTGCCATTAAGAGCCTATCCGAAAACCTAAACCTATGCACCTCAACACCTATTTCCGGCTTTTCACCTACCTGTTCTTTTTGCCTAAAGTGAAGGCTGATCGCAAGCACAGGTTTGAGCGCATCGAGTTGACGGTAAGGAGGTTGCGTACGGCGTTCTTTTTTCTCGCCCTGATGACAGCCATAGGCACGGCGGGCTACATGCTGATCGAAGGAGCCAGCCTGTTCGATTCGTACTACATGACCATCATCACGCTGGCTTCGGTCGGGTACGGAGAGGTGTTTCCACTGAGCAACGTGGGCCGCTTCTTCACTTCGATCCTGATCATCTCCAACCTGGGGCTGTTCACCTACGCCATTTCCACCATCGCCCATGTGTTTGCAGAGGGCGGATTTTCAAAACTGATCACAGCATACGTCATGTTGGAAAAAATTCGGGCCTTGCGAGGCCACACCATCGTGTGCGGATATGGCCGCCACGCCACCGAAGTGGCCCAAGAGTTGGCTAAACAAAATATTGATTTTGTGGTGATTGAACAAAGCAACGACAAACTTCACCTCTTGTCGGAAACGACCAACTACCTGTATGTGGAGGGCGATGCTACCGACGATGCCATCCTTCTGGAAGCGGGCATTGAACGGGCGGCCAGTCTGGTGATCACGCTGCCCGACGACTCCGACAACATTTTTATCATCATCACGGCCCGCCAGTTCAACCCCCATCTGCGCATCATCTGCCGTTCCAACCAGCAAGCCGACGAATCCAAACTGCGCCGCGCAGGAGCTGACCACGTGGTGATGCCCGAACGGATCGGCGGTTTTTACATGGCTACGCTGGTCAACAAGCCCGATTTGGTGGAGTTTTTCACCCTCATCAGCAACATGGGGCCGGCCAACGTGGTGTTCGAGGAACTTCCCGTGGGGAGCCTACTGCCCAGGTATCAGGGGCGCACCATCGAAGAGAGCCACTTAATCACCGACTGCCGCATCCCCATCGTCGCCATCCGGCAACCCAACGGGCAGTACACGCTCAACCCGCCGCCCCAAACGCCGCTCCAGCCCGACACCCACATCGTGGTGTTCGGCAATCCAGAGCAGATGCAAAAATTTAGGGAAATGGCACTCTCGCCCAATGGCGTTTAGTCAGTGGTAGCACGGTGTTTACGCCGTCAGGACGAGGCCATTTATGGCCGAAAGTGTAGGTACATCGCCGTAAACGGCGTTTGTCCCGACGGCGTAAACGCCGTGCTACCGTTAACTTGAACAAGCAAAACTCGTCCAGCATCCATGCACCACCACCACATAGCACCCGAACTCCTTCAACGCATCGAGGAGAAATTTCAGGCCATCGGCCAAAACCCCAGCACCCACCTCGAAGGGCTGGTTTGGGCGAAACCCATCACCTACTGGGACTACATCCAGACCGACGCGCTGCTGCACTTGCAGGTGCAGCGCACCACGCTGCCCGACGAGATGGTGTTCATCATGTACCACCAAATCAACGAGTTGCTGTTCAAGATGATCCTCTGGGAAATCCAGCAGGTGTCGGAATGCCCCGAACTGACTACCGTTTTTTTTACCGAAAAACTGGCCCGCATCAGCCGCTACTTCGATATGCTGTCCAACTCCTTCGACATCATGGGCGACGGCATGGACGTGGAACAGTACCTCAAATTCCGCAACACGCTCACCCCCGCCAGCGGCTTCCAGAGCGCCCAGTACCGGCTCATCGAGTTCTGCTCCACCGACCTGATCAACCTGATCGACTACCGCTTCCGCGCCACCATCGACCGCAACACGCCCTACGAACACGCTTACGACCACCTCTACTGGCAAGCGGCTGGTAAAAACCACGCAACGGGTGAAAAGTCCACCCTGATCCAACTTTTCGAGGAGCGGTACAAAGCCGAGTTCGTCCGCACGATGGAGGCTTACAACGAGAAAAACCTCTGGGCGCGGTTCCGCCAATTACCCGCCGCCGACCGCGAAGACCCCACGCTGGTGAATGCCATGCGCCACTACGACCACACGGTGAACATCTCGTGGGTGATGGCGCACTACCGCGCTGCCGAAAAATACCTCGAAAGCAAGGGCGCACCTGCCGAGGCGACCGGTGGCAGCGACTGGAAAAAATACATGCTGCCGAAGTACCAGCGGCGCATCTTTTTCCCGGAACTGTGGAGCGCGGAGGAGTTGGAGCGGTGGGGGGAAGGGCTTGACCACAATCAGCCCTCGCGCTGACGCGCGTCCTTGACTTGAAAGCGGCGAAGGAGCGTATTTTGTACCAAAAAAGGTACGGATGCAACGCACAACTTACTCTCCTCCATCCCAAGTCCACCAGCCACTTGGGTCGCCAGCCGAATCTGAGCCGGAACACCCGGTGCCACACAGCAGCGAACCAGCCAGCGATAAATGGGCGCAGACAACTCGCCGCCCAAGCAAAGGGTTTGCGCTTCCGCCAGTCCCCTTTCATGTGCGCAACAGCGAGCCTACCCTGCAAGAGTTTCTCATTTTTTAACCTGCTTCGATGATGCAAAACACACAAGACAACATCAACGACTGGCTTTCGCACGAAGCCCATGTAGTGACGGGCCACACGTTCCGAATGGCCGATTCTTCCTGTCTGCCCGTATGGCCCGACAACGGGGTGGACAAAAAAGGCAAAGAACCGCAGGGTTTTTTGGTGACGCACGGTAGCGAGGTAGCCTATCAGGATGCCCACACGCCCGAAGGCGAGCGGATGCTCGGCACTTGGTCAAAATGCCGAGTGCTCGAACTACTCGAACAGGAGTCGCTCCTGCCAGCAGAATATTGGTACGGATAGACCCGACTCAAATCATAGCGAGGGTTGACAGCGGTCATTCCGGGTCGGCAACAACAGCAAATACTTTTGTGTGTACAAAAAGCCGCGCTCCTCTTTCACGCACCAACACCACATCTGTCATGTTTGGAAAAACAACTTTCCTCTTCATCTCCCTGATGCTCGTCGTATTCGCCTGCACCTCTAAAAAAGAGGCCGACGATGCCGCTAAAAAATCGCCCGCGCCATCCGACCTCGCCGCTCCACAGCCCGAAACGCACGGTACCGAAGTCAAATCCATCGAACTCACCACTCCGCTCAACAAAGATTGGGTGGCGACTGGCCAAGCCATTTACGACTTGAAGTGCCTCGCCTGCCACAAACTGACGGACGAAAAACTCGTCGGCCCAGGCTGGGCAGGAGTCACCAAGCGCCGCGAGCCGGTGTGGATCATGAACATGATCACCAACGTGGAGATGATGCTGGAAAAAGACCCCGAAGCGCAAAAAATGCTCGAACAATGCCTCGTGCGGATGCCCAACCAAAACATATCACAGGAGGACGCGCGGAAACTCATCGAGTTTATGCGCTCGAATGACGGGGAAAAGTAAAAGGGGGTAGAAGGTGGAGGGTGGAAGGTAGAGGGTATGCCGCACCCTCCACCTTCTACCCTCCACCCTCTACCCTCCACCACAATCATTTCAAAATCAACGCTTTTTATGAAATACAAACATCATTTGCTGCTCTTGGCGGCTGCTATCGCGCTGCCCACTATGCTGCTCACTCCGGGCTGCAAACCCCGCAACCCCATATCCGCCGTCGAAGGCGACGCTGCTCAAAAAGTCTATGTCGCGCCCGGCAAGTACGATGAGTTTTACAACATCGTGTCAGGCGGTTTCAGCGGTCAGGTGAGCGTGTACGGGCTTCCTTCGGGCCGCTTGTTCCGCGTCATCCCGGTATTTTCGCAAAACCCCGAAAGCGGCTGGGGCTTCAGCGAAGAAACCAAGCCCATGCTCAACACCTCGCACGGCCCCGTGCCGTGGGACGACTCGCATCATATCGCCTTGTCCACCACCAATGGCGAACACGACGGCCGCTGGGCTTTTGTGAACGGCAACAACACGCCGCGCATCGCCCGCATCAACCTCAGCACCTTCCGCACCGATGAAATCATCGAGATACCGAACAGCGCGGGCAACCACTCCTCGCCGTTCCTGACCGAAAACTCGGAGTACGCGGTGGCTGGCACACGGTTCAGTTACCCGATGGACGACGACGACTCCAACCCCGACGTGGGCATCGGCACCTACAAGCAGAATTTCAAAGGCACTGTCTCTTTCATCGGCATCAACCCAGAAAGTGGCCGCATGAACGTCAGTTTCCAAGTGCTGCTGCCGGGTGTCAACTTTGACCTGAGCCGGGGCGGTCGCGGGCCATCGAAAGATTGGTTTTTCTTCTCCTGCTACAACACCGAACAGGCCAACACCCTGCTCGAAGTGAACGCTTCGCAGAAGGACAAGGACTTCATCATGGCCCTCAACTGGAAAAAATGCGAGGAGTATGTGAAGGCCGGAAAAGGCAAAAAATCGAAAGTCCGCTACGCCCACAACGTGTACGACGAGAGCACCCAAACCGCCACTTCGACCATTGAAACAGAGACGATTGTGCTCGATCCGAAGGAGTTGAAGGACATCGTGTACTTCATGCCTTGCCCGAAATCGCCGCATGGCTGCGACGTAGATCCCACGGGCGAGTACATCTGCGGCTCCGGCAAATTGGCCGCCGTGATCCCCGTTTTTTCGTTCAGCAAAATCCAGAAGGCCATCGCCGACAAGAATTTCGAGACCGAATTTGACGGCATCCCCGTACTGAAATACGACGCGGTGCTGCACGGCGAGGTGAAAAAACCGGGCCTCGGCCCCTTGCACACCGAGTTTGACGGCAAAGGTTTTGCCTACACTTCGTTCTTCGTTTCCTCCGAAATCGTGAAGTGGAACATCGAAAAATTAGAAGTCGTGGACCGTGTGCCGACGTACTACTCCATCGGCCACCTCTGCGTGCCAGGCGGCCCAACCCGCAAGCCCTGGGGCAAATATGTGATCGCCTACAACAAGATCACCAAAGACCGCTACCTGCCCACCGGGCCGGAACTCACCCAGTCAGCCCAGTTGTACGACATCAGCGGCGACAAGATGAAACTCCTGCTTGACTTCCCGACCATCGGCGAGCCGCACTACGCGGAGGCGATTCCGGCCAGCCTGATCACCCCCAAATCGGTCAAAATTTTCAAGATCGAGGAGAACAAACACCCCTACGTTTCCAAAGGCGAGAAGGAGGCCAAGGTGTTCCGCGAGGGCAACAAGGTGCACGTCAACATGACCTCCATCCGCTCGCACTTCACGCCCGACAACATCGAAGGCGTGAAACTCGGCGACGAGGTGTACTTCCACGTCACTAACTTGGAGCAGGACTGGGACGTGCCGCACGGCTTCGCAGTGAAAGGTGCGAACAACGCCGAACTGCTCATCATGCCGGGCGAGACCAGCACCCTCAAATGGGTACCCGACCGCGTAGGCGTGTTCCCCATCTATTGCACCGACTTCTGTTCAGCGCTCCACCAAGAAATGCAGGGTTATGTGCGGGTTTCGCCGCGCGGCAGCAGTGTTCCGCTGACATTCAGCACGGGGAACAAGGCGGAGCCGACGGGAGCGACAAAATAACGGGTTGATAAGGGTTTATGAGGTTGATAACCAACACTCATCAACCTCATAAACCCTTATCAACTTCATCAACCATTTCAACATGTCTCTCAGCAAAACAACCCGCATCCTGCTCGGCGTAGCGAGCCTGTTGCTCCTCATCACTTACTATGTGCCGCTGTGGCAAATTCTGCTCTGGGCACCGCAGTACCCGGAGGGTCTGACGATGAAAATCTGGCACAACAACCTCAGCGGCGAAGTGGCTATCATCAACGGCCTCAACCACTACATCGGCATGAAGCACATCAGCGTCGAGATGTTCCCGGAGTTTGGCTACATCGGCGGATTCATCGGCTTCCTGATGGCGGTCGGGCTGGCAGCGGCGGTGCTGGGCAGCGGGCGCATCTTGTTCTTTTTCACGCTGTTGTCTTACCTCTACGGCGTGGCAGCGATGTGGGATTTCTGGCGTTGGGGCTACGAGTACGGCCACAACCTCGACCCGAAAGCGGCCATCATCGTGCCGGATATGTCGTACCAGCCGCCGCTGATTGGCTATAAAAACCTGCTCAACTTCACCTCCTACTCCG
>JAYSUY010001180.1:0-2512 GCA_043718855.1 Saprospiraceae bacterium
GCAAAGACATGGCTAAATGGATTGCTTTCGGCAAAACCATGAAACTGAAGTGGGCCATGAACACTCGTTTGGTGGACCCAGCCGCTGCCAAAACGGAGATCGAAGCACTCATTGCTGCTGGCGGTATGATCTCGGCTGTTGCCGGTGACTTCCAGCTCACGTTCAGCAAAACCGTGACCCCCGACAATCGCCACCCGTGGTACGTCGGCCCTTACACGAACGGTGAATTCAACTACATCTCCAGCCAACTGATGGTAGAAATGGTGGAAGACGGCGATCCGCGCTTCCCCTTCTACTTCCGCCGCCAGACGAAGACGGTGCTGGATCCGAACAACCCGACCGACAAGGGTACCATCCCTTGCATCAGTATTTCGGGCTGCGAATATGGCTATCTCGTGTTCAATCAGAAAGTCATTGACCGGCTGTTCACCAACAAAGGCAAGCCATACAACCAAGATGCAAAGGACTTCTTGGCCGGACTTTTTGGCCGCGACCGTTCTGACCCATCAGGTGTACCCGCTGATGGCACACTCCGCACCTTGCCTGGCGTTTACCCTGCTGGTGGCTACTACGACGTGAAAGCGCCCGCTCGCCCGGCGAACAACGCAGCACCCGGTGGCGGCATCTTCCCAGCACTGACGCACATCAACGTGGACTACTACAAGATCGAAGCAGCACTGGCTATGGGTGCGAACGTGGGTGCTACGCCGCGCGCGCTGTTCAAAACCGCTATGGAAAACCACATCAATAAAGTGGTGAACTATGGCGTGGCTACCGATGCGGTCAATGCCGTGAAACCCACTGCCGACACCACCATGAAGTATGTCAACCTCTGGCTGGCCCGGTACGATGCTGCCACCACCGACAACGCACGGCTCAACGTGGTGATGAAGCAACTCTGGTTCTCTTCTTGGGGCAGTGCCTACGAACTGTGGAACGCCTTCCGCCGTACAGGCTATCCGACTACCCTGCAAGAGCCGCTCAACGCGGCCCGCTTAGAGCCGAAACGGATGCCTTACCCGCAACTCGAACTCTCGCTCAACACTAGCGCGGGGGCTTACAAGGCCATCATCTACGACAAGGACCCGATATTCTGGGACAAAAACTGACGAAAGGGTTTGAAGTTTGAAGTTCCGAGTTTGAAGTTCAGCGCTGCCCATGGTTTGCTGCCTTGCCGCAATGAATGGATCATTAATCGCTTTTGCTCCGGGCAATAAATCTCAGGAGCAACGCCCAACTTGGAACTTCAAACTTCAAACTTCGATCTCTAAAATTTTTCATTCAAAAAAATATCTCAACAATATGAATCGCATCAAATTGCTCGTACTGGCCCTCGTCATGGTCGCCTTTGCTGGCTGCCGCGACGAAGACCTCAACCCCATCCCGGTTTACGAAACTTCCGTACACGGCTGGGGCCGCTTCGATGCCGCTTCGCCCAAGAACTTCGTGTTCGAGGACCTGACGAAGGAAATCACCATCAAGTTTCAGTGGAACGCGATCGACGGTATTCAGAGCGTCAACAAGATTGAGTACTACGCCTTCTTCGACGAGTCGTACAAGGATAAGGACGGAAATGACAAAATCGCTCGGCACGCAGGCAAGTTTCTTGATGCCAACGGCGGCGGCAAGGCGTTCAAGACCCTGCAAGGCGGCGATATACCTGCCAACCGGACGGACATTTCGTTCAAACTGACGCAGGCTGATATGTACAACATCTTCAAAGATGCCGAATTCGACTACGGAAAAGGCAAGGTGAAGGTGTTCGCCAATCCCGACAAGCCCACTCGCGATGTGACCAAGCGCCCCTTCATATCGGGCGACCAACTCGAAGTGAGCTGGGTACTGTACACCAACGATGGGCGCAAGTTCGATTTTTGGTCGAGGTCCATCTGCTCGGAGGAGTTTCCAAAATCCTCCTGCTCCGTGAAGTGGGGCGTGGTGTGCGTGTCCGACTTGGCTGGCGAACTGGATTATGTCCAGACCGACATGATCAAGGGAACAGGTGGCGGCGCAGGCGCGGCTTTCCCTGGGGAAGTCACTGGCACCATCAAGTGGGTGCAGGACTCCACAGGCGGCAAACCCATTTTGGGCCAGTACCGTACTCCAGACCTGTCCTTCGGCCACTTTGCTTTTGTCTGGGCAGACGACCCAGCTGCCAGTGCGACCAACCCTCCCAAAATTACAGACTCTTGCAACGCGCTCGGCACCAAAGGCACCGATCAGTATGGCGAGGCCTACACGTACAAGGTGCTCAAAGTAGAGGGCAAAGACCTTACTGTCCGCTGGAACAATATTTGGGGCGATGCCGGCACCGTGAAACTCACCCGCAAAGACGGCAAAAACTGGCCTCCTCTCAGGTAGTCAGGTACAGCCGTATTTCAGCAAAATGCAGCGGCTGCCTCCCTCTCCGGGGGCAGCCGCTTTTTATTTTCCCCAAACACAAACTCCCTACCGCCACTTCGCCCGAATTTCGCATCTCCAAAGGAGTTTGAAGTTTGAAGTTCGGAGTTTG
>JAYSUY010000119.1:0-6307 GCA_043718855.1 Saprospiraceae bacterium
CCTTTCGGGAAATCCGAGCCGCTGGCCAGACCGCTCTGGATGCTCAGGGAGCCGCCCGCGCAGTTGTCGGTGAAGGTGCCTGCGTAAGTCACTTTCGCGGTGCATTTGTCCACGTCGGTGTTCTTGGACTGATTGCCCGGGCACACTGGCTTGGGCAGTTCGGCATCGTTCACTGTGACGGTGAACGAGCAGGTACTCACGTTGGCTGGTGTGGCTGCGTCGCGGGCCTCGTAGGTCACCTGGGTGGCTCCTTGCAGGAAAATAGCCCCGCTGGCGGGGCCGCCGGTGTGTACCAGCGTCGCGCCGGGGCAGTTGTCGGTCATCACGGGAGTGGCGTAGGTCACGGGCGCGTCGCAGCGTCCGGCGGTGGTGTTGGCCGCAAAACTTTTCGGACAGGTGATGGTGGGCGCTTGAGCATCCTTGACGGTGACGGTGAATCCGCAGATGGCCATCCTGCCTGCCGCGTCGGTGGCTTTCCAGTTCACCATGTTCACGCCGATGGGGAAGGCCGAACCGCTGGGTAGGCCGCTCGTCAGGGTGAGGTACGCGCCGGGGCAATTGTCTGAGAACGTGGGGCTTGCGTAGGTCACCACTGCGCTGCAAAAGTTCGGGTCGGTGTTGCGCACGAGGTTCAGCGGGCACACGATACTGGGGGTTTTGCCCATCGCTGACCGTCACGGTGAACGAGCAGGTGGCGGTGAGGCCGCTGATGCCGGTGGCTTGCCAAGTGACGACGGTGGTGCCGAGCGGGAACACCGAGCCGCTGGGCCAGCCCGTGAGTAGCGTCAGCACGGGGCTGCCGCTGGGGTCTGTTGCGACGGGCGGCGGGTAGGTCGCCACCGCGCTGCACAGGTCGAGGTCGGTGGTTTTGACCACATCGGCTGGGCAAGCGATGTCTGGCGGCGCGATGTTTTGCACCACGATGCTGAAGTCGCAGAAGCCGGGGCAGCCGTTGCCGTCGGTGTAATCATAGTTGACGGGGTGGCTGCCCAGCCCTGCCGCGAGCGGATCGAAGCTGCCGTTGGTCACGTTCGGGCCGGTGTAGGTGCCGCCGCTGGGCGTGGCCCCTGCGAGGGAGAAGGCCGGATCGGTGAGGCCGACGGTCGGGTTGGGTGGGCAAGCCATGATGGGCAAGCCATGAATTTCCACCGGTGTGCTGGCTTGGCTGGTGCAGCCATTTCCGTCCGTCACTTTCACCGTGTAAATGCCAGAATGGGTTGAATTCTGGTTGATAATCAACGGATTCTGCTGCGCGGAGTTGTAGCCGTTTGGCCCGCTCCACATCCACGACACGCCTGGTGCGCCGCCGCTTTCGGAGAGTTGGAGGTCGTCGGTGCCTTCGCAGAAGGGTGCGTTGGAGGAAGCGGCCACAGCGGGAAGTTCTCTGGCCGTGATGGTGAACTGGCAGGTGTTCGAGCAGCCGTTAACCAAAAGGTCGGTGTAACTGTAGGTCACCGTGTTGGTAGTGCCGCCCGGCGCGTCGTAGATCGTGCCGGTCACGCCGATGCCGCTGAACGTGCCGCCAGCGGGCGAAGGCGCACCCCCGAAGGTTGCCAGATTGAGCGGTAGGCCGGACGCGCAAATGGAAATATTGGGCGGGCAAGTCACCACGGGCGGGTCGTACACGATCACGTCCACCGTCGAGGCGTTGGTGCAGCCGTTCGCGCCAGTGACGACCACGCTGACCACGCCGTTGTACTGGGCATTGGTCGGTGCGGGGTCGTTCAGGATTTGGCTGGTGGAGATGATATTGCCAGAGCCGCTGATCCATTTCCATGACACCGCGCCGGTGCCTGTTTCTGTCAAAATCAACGGCTCGTTGGAGCACACCTCGTCGTCGCCGCTGATGCCGACGGTTGGCCGGGGTTTCACTTCGATGTTGAACGTGGCGGTCTGGACGCAACTGCCCGTCGTGACGGTGTAGGTGATGACCGCCGAGCCAGCCGAGATGCCCCGGGCCACCCCGGTCATGGGGTTGACGGTGGCAATGGCCGTGTTGCTGCTGCTCCAAACGCCGCCTTGTGTGCCGCCGATGCTCAGGGGCGCGTTCGTGCCAGCACAGACGCTGGCATTGCCAGTGATGGTGCCCGCGTTGAGCGGCACATTGTCCACCAAGACGGTGAAAATGTCAAAGCAGGCGGCGTTGGACACTTCCACGCTCAGTTGCGTCTGGCCGGAGTTGCCTGCCGTGAAGGTGATGAACGGGCCACCCCCGCCTTCGAGAATGCCGTTCTGGACGTTCCAGAGGTAGAAAAACTGCCCCGGGTTTTGTAAAAACACAAAAGCCTGGTTGCCCATAGAGCCTGCGCACACCTGCTGATCTACAGCAATGAAGGGATTGGGCGGGTCTTGCACCACCACGGTCACGCTGGCCTGGTTGGAGCAGCCGTTCTGGCTGGTGCCGACTACGGTGTAGGTGCCGGAGTGGGCGGTGGTGGCCGGAAAAATCATCGGGTTTTGGTCGGTGGAGGTGTAGCCGCCGGGGCCGGTCCAGGCCCAGGAGGTGGCCGCATTGCCCGTTTCGTAGAGTTCCAAAGTCGAGCCAGCGCAGACGGGCGAGTTGCTGCCAGCGACCACCGCTGGGGCTTGATTGAGGCTGCCGGTCACCACCGCCGAGCCGTTCATCAGCACGGGGCAGGAGGTGCCGGTGGGCGTGGCGACCACGGTGTAGGTGCCTGCAACCGTCTGTAAATCAAAAGAAAGCGGATTGCCCGTGCCGTGCAGGGTGTCGCCGGTGGGCAGGCCGTCGAGGTAAAGTTCGTAGGTCACGCCCAGTTCCGAGTCGTCGAGGCCGACGGGTACGCCGACGCTGCCCGTGCAGACGTTGCCGCCGCCCGTGACGTTGAAAATGTCCATCGGCGGCGTGTTGTTGGTGATGTCCACCGCCAAAATCACGGTGCTTTCGCAGAGGCCGCCGTCGCTGTACACGCGGGCGTAGTAGGTGACAGGGCCGGTGATGAGCGGCTCGAACAAGTTGCCTGCTGGGCCAGTGGTGCCGCCGTTGTACACGATGTTGGCAGTGGCTGCCGGGTCGGAGTACCAGATGGCCCACTCGTCGGGCTTGAGGCCGTCGAGGATGAGTTTGGCCTTGCCGGGAGCGCAGCCGACAGTGATGCTGTTGGCTGCCAACACGGGGATGCTGGCGGGGCAGGGGTTGCAGGGGAAAAACTGCCAGCCGCTGTTGTTGAACACGTTGCCGCCGGGCGTGGGGACGTAGATGTCCTCGGTGCCGGTGTGGGTCATGCCGGTGAGGAAGAGGTATTTGGTGCAGGTGCTGGTGCCGTTGTAGTCGTCCATGTGGATGGTCGCCGGGACGCTGGGGTTGCTGGACTTCATCTCGATGTACTGGCCGGGGAGGCCCTGGGCGATGAACTGGCCTTCGATGCCGTTGAAGGGGACGATGTTCAGGGTGAAACCAGATTCAATAGTGTATCGCTTTCCGGGTGCGAATTTTATTGAATGAACATCTCGGGAAGTTGTCCCAGCATAATTGGAGATATAACCATCATCCAAAAACTCAAGGTTTTTTATCAAGCCGCTATTATAAAGGAAGCCAGTTTTTTCAAAAACTAACTTGTGTCCAATTATCCCACCGTAGATACTTCCAACACCTTTTATGGTAATGTCATAAAACGTTTGTTGAGGATAAATGGAATAGCCGCCTGATGAGACAAAATTATTGGAACCCGTATTTTCCAATATAATTTCAGAAGTGCCTGCATTGAAATTTGCAGAAGGGTACATGAAGAATAAAGCAAGCGAGTTATAACCCGGTGCGGCCCAAATCCTTAGTTTTGAACTTCCGAGCGTCAATTTGCCCGCACTAATAAAGTAATTTAGGTCAAAAGGATAGCCCGCAGTATTCCAACCGCCAGTGGTGATGTTGTGGTTGTTCGTGTTTAAATCTCCATAAAAGTGCCCAATCGCACCATTGCCCGGGACCACATTTGAAAGCTCGTCCAACAAAGACCATTGCCCGTCTGGATTCCAAAAAAGCAGGTTGCTCTGAAATTTTTTCCCCGCACTCGTAATCGTCGCAGCCCCATTCGCCCGCATCCAAAAACTGCCTGCAAAATCCAGTTCCATCCCGCTTGAAAAGGTCAGGCTGCCGAAAACGGTCATCTGGTTGGGGGTGTACGGCGGCAGTACGGTGTAAAACTTCGCTCCGCCGGTCACGCCTGTCCAGTCCATGTCCTTGCAGAAGGCCCAGCGCTGCGTCACATCCACTACGCTGCCCGCTCCCAAACCGCTGGCGGCATCGAAACGCACATTGTCTTCCGGTGTCGGCGGGCACTCGCCGCCGCTGCCGCCGGATGCAAGCGACCAGTGGTTGCTGTCGTGCCAGATGCCGCTGCCGCCCACCCAGTAGAGGTTGCGCGGAGCGGGGTTGGTCATGTTCCAGTCGGTTGTGACCTGCGGTTGGATACCGAAACCATTCGTGGCCGAGTAGGTAGCACCGGTGGTCAGGTCGGGCAGCACATTGTCCAGCACGACATATTGCAGAGTCAGCGAGCCGCCGATTTTGGCGATTTTGGCGGTCGTAATCGGGCTATCGGTGTACAGGTAGGCCAGGTGCTCGCAGTCGGCGTTCAGCACGTTGATGGTGCCGCCTACGTTGATGGTCTGGGTGTTTCCGATGCCGCCGTAGTCCAGAATGTGGTAAAAATAACTGCCCCGGATGGTCAGGACATTGTAACTGTGGTTGCCGCGCATCCGACCGTTTTCGTAAAACTCCACTTCATTGAAATCGCCGTAGCTGTCAATGTTGCCGAGGCTGGTGAAGGTGAGTTTGTCGAGGACGTTGCCCCGCTCAAAAGTGCCGCTAGTAAAACTCACCTTCCAATAATCATGGGTGACATTTGTATAAACATTTCTGATTCGGTTGCCGCCACCGCCATTAAGGATGATGTGCGAATTCATGGCTTGAAATTGGCCTGCCAAATAGTCATTGTAAAAGATGGGCTGCTCTCCGGGGCTCAACGCATCAGTAAAAGTTATGGTCGAACTGATACCAGTGTCCGGGTCTCCAAGCCAGAGTTTAGCATTCGAGTTGCCTTGGTGATTGGGAGGTCCATCGCCCGTCCAGTACCCGTACCAACTCAACAACTGAACGGGGAAACCCATCGTGCGAATTTCACCATTGTTATGATGGACAAAATGTTTCGACGTGAACGCACTGGTAAATTTGTATAGGCCGCTTCCCTCGAAAGTGACATCAAAATCCAAATCTTGCCCAGCTAGGTCAATTGTGTTGTTTGGCCCATTGCCCCGGAAACGAATCTCGTAGTCGTTTTGAAACGTCATCGCTAAGAGCGGCGCAAGGGTCATAGATCCATAAACGAACAGTCGCTTGCCGGAGGGCTGTTGGTATTTCGGCTCGCCCGTCACCCCCGTCCAGTCCATGTTGGCGCAGTAGGCATCTATCGGCACGTTCACCTTGTCGCCCAGCGAAAAGCCGGAGAGGGCGGTGAAAAACACGTTCGTCGCCCCATTCGGGATGCACATCCCGGCTAAGCCGCCGTCGGTTTCTGACCAGTGGGCGGGGTCGTTCCAGTCGCCATCGCCGCCAATCCAGTAGAGGGCCATGTTGCCGTGCGGGTTATTAAAAGCCCAGCCAGTATTGTTTCCAAGGTCCACTCCATCTTCGCAGATGAGCGGGTCGCTGCCCTCAGCGTGAACGTCTTCAAGTATAGCGCAGTGGACGGTTTGCGGAGCTCCGGAGTTATTCAAGAACTTCACCGCAGTGCCGTATTGCCAGGATTTGATGGTGATGAATTGATCGCAGGTGCCGGCGCCGAGGGCGGTGAGGGAGCCGCCGGGGAGGATGGTGTGATCCGTATAAAAATTGTAATCGCTGTACTGTCCGAAAACATAGGTTTTGCCAGCCGTCAGTTTTAGATGATTGTACTTATTGCCATTGAAGAAGTTGCCGTTTTGTTTGAATTCAACATCGTTCAATACAGGAATATGGCCGGGGACGTTGTTGGAATAAATAGCCCCGGGGCCATGAAAGGTCAGTTTGCCTGTGATGTTTCCATTTGCCCAATATACATCGGAGGTCGTGTTGAAAAAGGTAACATCCTTTACCGTTATTAGGCTCGAATGATACCAGGCTCCATCAATATGATTACTTCCATAGCCCTCAATTTTGGCATTACTGCCGTCAAACTGGCCAGGGGGGTAATAAATTTGCATATTGCTGTTTAGCAATTCGCAGATTCAAGGTTCAAATGCAACAGCCGGGGGGGGCTGCGAGGATTTGTATAAGAACTCTATTGGAGACAAGAAACCGAGTGATTTGCGTGGC
>JAYSUY010001181.1:0-2512 GCA_043718855.1 Saprospiraceae bacterium
CAAAAACTCATCGTCGAGGGCAATGATGCCAAAGTGTTGGCTCCGCTCTGCGAAAGAAGTGGCTTACAACCTCCTCTGGGCTACGAGACCACCGAAAAATTCAAAACGGATTTTGTCGCTGTAGCCAATGGATATTCCAAAACCTTGAAGTTGTTGGCGCTCGCCATCCAACAATCTGATTTGACCAACATCGGCATCATCGTGGACGCAAATGATGTAGGCGCAGCAGCGCGCTGGCAAGCCATACGTGCTGTTTTGGCAAAAAAATACACTGCCGACACACTCACTGCTGCCGATGCGCAGGTCGGCGCGAAAGTGATTATTGAAGAAAACCTCCCCACTATCGGAGTATGGGTGATGCCCGACAATGCAGGGTTAGGTTATTTGGAGACCTTTTTAGCCGATTTGGTGCCAACAGGAGAACTACTCTGGCAACACGCTGTAGAACAGGTGGCCGATTTGCAAACCAAGCCCTTTTGCGAACTGACGGCTGCAAAAATCGGCAAGGCCAATCTGCATACTTGGCTGGCTTGGAAAGCGACACCAGGAAAACCCTTTGGGCAAGCACTCGATGCTGGCTATTTTCATGCCTCGGCTCCTGCGGTGCAACCGTTTCTCGACTGGTTTACTGCTACTTTTCAACTGGCTCCTGCCCAAGTTTGAGATTTTTTCAATGCTTCCGCCTCCTCTCTGGCCACACCGCCCCCAGCGCCAGTACCCCCGCCGCCCCCAGCCCCCACCTACTTTCTTCCACCCAGCCCATCTCCCGCAGCCGCAGGCTGAAAAATGCCGCACCCACCGCCAGCACCGCAAAAGCCAGTTGCCGGATGGCGCGGGCCACCCGTTTGGCCCCTGCCTCCGTGTCAGGCGAGCGCACTTCCAGTTCGCCAGCGCGGGCTTTGCGCAGCGTTTTTTGAAGATCATCGGGCAGGGTCAGCACGTTGGTGAGCGAGCGTTGCAGCAGATCGCGGACATAGCCGAGCGGGCCGCCCTTGTCTTGCAGCAGGTATTGCTGGGCGAAGGGCCGTACCGTGTCGAGCGGGTTGTAGGTTGGATCGAGCGTGTTGGACAGGCCGAGCAGCAACGTCACCGTGCGGTTGAGCAGCACATAATCCTTCGGCACCTGCACCGCCCCGGCGATACCCCGGAAACCGATGTCGCGCACCAGGTCCGTCAGGCTGTTGTTGAACGGGTTCACTTGGATGTTGCGGAAATCCAGGCCCTCGAACTGGATTTCGTTTTGTAGAAAATTGCGCAGCGCGGCGATCATCTTGCGAGCCATGCGCTCCGCCTCTGGCCCATCCGCCAAAAAGCCCATCGTGCGGCAAGCCTCCACCATGCCCTCCGTGTCGTTTTTCACCGTCGCTTCGATGAGTTGCGTGATGCCCTCCCGGATTTGTGGCGAAAGCCGGGCCGTTGCCCCAAAGTCGAGCAGCGTGACGTGGCCGTTTTCCGCTACCAGCAAGTTGCCGGGGTGGGGGTCGGCGTGGTAAAAACCGTCCTTGAACACCATGCGGCACCACACACGGAGCAGCCGGGCGGCCAGTGCCCGGCGATCCACGCCCCAAGCGTCCAGTTGCGCGAGGTCAGCAATTTTGGCTCCCGTGCAGAATCGGGTGGTCATCACCCGCCCAGTGGAGTAGGCGGCAAACACCTCTGGCACCACCACTTCCGGCTCGTCGGCGAGATTGCGGCGGATGGTCTCCATCGAGCGCACCTCGTTGGCAAAGTCCAGTTCCTCCTCGATCATCTGGCGGATTTGGGAGTACAGGTAATCCATGCCCTGGATGTCCATGAACCAAGACATGATGCGCGTCAGCCGCTGGATGATGTCCAAGTCCACCCGCGCAATGGCCTCTATGCCAAAGTGTTGCACTTTCACCACCACCTCTGTGCCATCGGGCAGTGCCGCGCGGTGGGCCTGCCCGATGGAGGCGGTAGCGATGGGCGTTTCATCAAATCGGCTGAACAACTCCTCCGGCGGGCGGCCCAGTTCTTCCACGATGCGGCGGCGCACTTCGGCATAGGGGCGGGTAGGCAGGCGGTCTTGCAAGGCTTCGAGCGGTCGCTGAAATTCCTCCGGGACGAAGTTGGACATCACGGACAGCATCTGGCCCATTTTGATGAACAGGCCCTGCAACTCAAGGATGGCATTTTTCACCCGCTCGGCGTTGCGGAGGTGGAGCGCGGCGATGCGCTGCTCGTGTCCTTTTTTTCCAAAAAAACGCCGCCGCAACGACAGCAACCAGTAGCTCATGGCGACTGAAAAAGCGATCCAGTAGGCTTTGCGGATGCGGCGGGCGGGGGAGAGGATCATACGGTAGGGAATGAGTGGTGAAGCATACTACTGGACATTTTTGTTTCACACAACGCCACGACGGCACAACTAATTGATTTTGAATGATTTAGTCAGGACTTTCGCACAACCCTGAAGGGGTTGAACGTGAATAGACCCGGATGCAATCCGGGTTTTATGAATAAACGTGGAAGCAACCCTGAAGGGGTTGAACTT
>JAYSUY010001182.1:0-6919 GCA_043718855.1 Saprospiraceae bacterium
GGGGTCGGGGGTGGGGTTACCATCCCCTTCTCAGATGCGGCTTCCATAGAAAATGCCCTGCACTGCTGGGCCTTGCTGCACCTCCTGAAAGTATCGCCTGAAGACATCGCCCTGCGCATGGCCCGCCTCGAATCGGTGGAGATGCGCCTCGAACTGAAAGCCGGTGTGAACCGCTCCACACTCATCAATGACTTCTACAACAACGACTTAGCCTCGCTGCGCATCGCCTTACAGTTCGCTTCGCAGCAAACCCGCGCCCGGCGGCTCACACTCGTGCTGTCAGATATTTTGCAAAGCGGCGACGACCCGCAGCGGCTGTACGACAAGGTGGCCGCGGCCATGACAGAGCAACACGTGGCGCGACTCATCGGTATTGGAGTGGCGGTGACGGCCCTGCGCGACAAGTTGGGGGCCGGGGTAGAGTGCCATTTTTACCCCAACACTGCGGCGTTTTTGGAAAGCCTGGGGCAGCACGAGTTCCGCGACGAAGTGGTGCTGCTGAAAGGTGCGCGGCCCTTCGAGTTCGAGCGCATCGCCCGGCGGCTGGAGCAGAAGTCCCACAAAACCGTGCTCGAAGTGAACCTCACTGCCCTCATCCACAACCTGAACACTTACAATCACCTGCTGCGCCCAGACACCCGCACCTTGGCGATGGTGAAGGCTTCGGCCTATGGCAGCGGTTCGGCGGAGGTGGCGAAACTGCTCGAATTTCATCAGGTAGATTACCTCGGCGTGGCCTACGCCGATGAGGGCATCGAACTGCGCCAAGCAGGCGTGAGCCTCCCGGTGCTGGTGCTCAACCCAGAGCCAGCGAGTTTCGACGCGCTCTACCGCCACCGCTTGGAGCCGGAAGTGTACAGTCTGCCGATGCTGCGCGAACTGCAGCACTTCACTGGCCGCGAAAAGCAACTCGCCATCCACCTGAAACTCGATACCGGGATGCACCGCTTGGGCTTCGAGTCCGCTGACATTCAGGAACTTGGCTCCATGCTGCGCGAATACCCGAATGTGCAGGTGCGCTCCGTTTTTTCGCACCTCGCAGCCAGCGACGCGCCCGCACACGATGCTTTCACGCACCGCCAAGCGGCTATTTTTTCAGAAAATTTTGACAAAATCCGAACCGCGCTCGGCTACGCGCCGCTGCGCCACATCGTCAACACCAGCGGTATCGCGCGTTTTCCAGAATACCACTTCGATATGGTGCGGCTGGGCATCGGGCTGTACGGTATCGACAGCAGCGGCCCCAAACAGCAAATAGCAAACGGCAAACAGCAAACTCTCCTCCCCCTCCGCGTAGTGAACACCCTGAAAGCCACCATCAGCCAGATCAAATCGATACAGCCCGGCGAAACGGTGGGCTATAACCGCAACGGCCCCGTGCACGAGCCGATGCGCATCGCCACCATCAGCATCGGCTATGCCGATGGGCTGCTGCGGCTGGCGGGCAGTGGACGCTACTCCATGCTGCTGCGCGGCCAACTCGCGCCCACCATCGGCAACGTGTGCATGGACATGACGATGCTGGATGTGACGCACATTCCCGCCGCCCGCGAAGGCGATGAGGTCATCGTGTTTGGAGAAAACCCGCCGGTGCAAGACTTAGCCGCTTGTCTGCAAACTATTCCGTATGAGGTGTTTACGAACATTTCGGAGCGGGTGAAGCGGGTGTACTGGCAGGAGTGAGGGGATGAGCGCATTTGAGTATCGCGTCATTCTTTGCTGATGAACACGACAAGGCTACCTACGGAAACATCGGAATCACCACGACACCAGAGAGGCGGGAAAAGTCGCTGACATTGTGTGTCAGGATGTGCCGAATGCCGTTGGCTTGCATCACGGCTTAAACCCGGTTGCCATAAATTTCTTCGCGGTTTAGGATGGTGCGGCCCACGGGTAGGTCGGTCGTTTTCATCCCTGCCAAAAATGGCTTGTTCTGAACGGACTTGATTCGCTTTGCCCGGCTGTTTTTAGGACGGGCTGGCGGCGGCGGCACTACGCGCACATAGTCCAGAGTGCTCAGAAATTGGAGCAGCAAGTCGTAGCGGCTTTCTTCGATGCTGAGTGTGATGTGTTGCATCCTGTGAATGTGATTGCTGCAAAGATAGGCGGTTGGCTGTTGGCTTTTAGCCATTGGCTGTGCTGCGGCATGGCAAATTTTATCACAATAAACCTCGTAGGTTTCAAAAATCTACGAGGTTTTGCAGGAGTTAAGAACAAAACCAGCCATGCCGCAGTACAGCCAACAGTCAATGGCTAAAAGCCAATAGCCTACTTCGCCCTCAAAATCTTGATCTCCACCCGCTGGTTCGTTTTTCGCCCTTCCGCCGAGGTGTTGGCCGCGATGGGCTGGCGTTTCCCATAACCTTTGAACACCACGCGCTTGGGGTCTACGCCTTTGGCAAACAGGTAGTCGGCCACCGACTTGGCGCGGGCTGTGGATAGTTTGTCGGCAAATTCATCGGTCGGCTGGTTGTTCGTGTGGCCGCTGATTTCGATGCTCACCACCGCGTTTTCTACCATGAAATCGTAGAGTTCGTCCAGCATCGGCAGCGACTCCTCGCGCACCACATCACTGTCGGTGTCGAAATTGAGCAGGCGCATACGGATCGTCTGGCCGTCCTCGATCACGCCCGTCAGTTCGGGCAGAATGCGCTTTTCTGTTTGAAAATCAATCTTTTGTGAGCAGCCATTGGCATCTGTAACGACTACGTTGTGCGGACCAAGCGGGAGTTTGACGGCAGCGAGGCCGCTCTGCTTCGTATCCCACACCACGCTGAACTTAGGCGTACCGCCCTTGATGGATACCTGCGCCTTGCCGTTGTTGCTCGTGGCAGTGGTGGCCCCGATGTTGCGCACCAGCGTCACCACCAGCGGTTCGGGGGCTTTCACCGAGAGCGAAGCCGTCTGCGTGCTGCCCTTCGCGTCCGTCACTGTCACCGCGTAGTCGCCGCCATCCAAGTTGGCAGGCGCGTCACCAGTGGCCGCCGGATTGTTCCAAGCGAACGAGTAGGGCGGTTTGCCGCCTCTGGGGGTCACGGCGAGCGCGGCTTTTTCGCCTGCGCATTTGATTTTTGTTTTCTCCGTAATGCCCACTTCCAGCGCGAGTATGTTTTCCGAAACCATCACTTCCACGCTCGCTGCGCAGCCATTGGCATCCGTAGCGGTGGCCATGTGCTTGCCGGGGCCGAGTTTGCTGGCGGTGGCGGTGGACTCGCCGTTGTCCCACTTGAACTTGAAAGCCCCGCTGCCGCCCGCTGCTTCAGCGGTGGCCTTGCCGTCGGCATTGCCCGTGCTGGCGGGCTGCTGCACGGTGGCGGTGATGGACATCGGCTTGGGTTCTTGCACCACAAAATTGGCGGTGTTGGTCTTGCCCATCGCATCCGACACCGTCAGTTGGTATTCCCCGCCGGATACGTTGCTGGGGCTTTCGCCCGTCAGCGCAGGGTTGCTCCAAGTAAATTTGAACGGCCCCTTGCCGCCCGATACCTGCGTCGCCAGCGTGGATTTTTCGCCCGCGCACTTGATGGCAGATCGCTCCGCGATGACAACAGAAAGCGGCAGTATATTTTCAGAAATAGCGACCGTAGCCACCGCGATGCATCCATTGGCATCCGTGACGGTGACGCTGTGCTGGCCGGGGCCAAGTTTGCTGGCCGAGGCACCGCTTTCGCCGCTGTCCCACTGGAAAATGTAACTGCCCGCGCCGCCCGCTGGTGTAGCAGTGGCTTTGCCGTCGGAGTTGCCCGTAGTGGCTGGGGTCGTAGCCAACGCGGTGAGGATGGTCAGCACATCAGGTTGTTTCACGCTGAAAGCGACGCTGCTGGTTTTGCCTGTCGCGTCGGTCACGGTGACTTGAACATCACCGGCTGGCACGTTGCTGGGTTTTTCGCCCGTGAGCGCCGGATTGCTCCACGAAAACTTGAATGGAGCCTTACCACCCGACACTTGTGCGACCAGCACAGCAGTTTTTTCGCCCGCGCACTTGATTTTGGATTGCTCCGAAATGCCGACCGCGAGCGGCAGTATGTTTTCCGAAATGGCGACCGTAGCCACCGCGATGCAGCCGTTGGCATCGGTGACGGTGAGGCTGCGCTGGCCGGGGCCGAGTTTGCTGGCGGCTGCGGTGGTTTCGCCGTTGTCCCACTTGAACGAGAAATTGCCTGTTCCGCCTGTCGACGTGGCGGTGGCCTTGCCGTCGGCCTTGCCTGTGCTGGTCGCTGCGGTGGCGGTGGCGCTGAGGCTGAGTGGCGCGGGTGCTTTCACCACCACGCTGGCGGTGACGCTGACTCCGTTGCCGTCGGTGACCGTCACGGAGTATTCGCCGGGGCCTACGCCGTCTTGTGATTTGGTGTAGTTGGGTGAAAAATTGGTGGATCGGTAAGGCATTTTGCCGCCGCTGGCGATGAGCAGCAAATTGGTTTTTCCATCTGCGCACAAGATGGGGCGCATGGTGCTGAGCGTGACCCCAAGCGGGTCGATTTTATCTTCTACGGTTACTGTGGCTACGGCGGTGCAGCCGTTCACATCGGTTGCGGTGATTTTATGGGTACCCGCAGCGAGTTTGGTAGCTGCTGCGGCGGTTTCGCCGTTGTCCCACTGGTAGGTGTAGGGGGCGGTGAAAGGGGCGGGCGTAGCCGTGGCTTTGCCGTCGGCATTGCCCGTAGTGGCGAGCGCGGTGGCGGTGGCGGAGAGATTGAACCCTTCGGGCTGCTTCAAAATCAGGGCAGCAGCAGCCGTCGTGCCCGCCATATCCGTGACTGTGACTTGATAGTTGCCAGGTGCGAGGTTGCTCACTTGGTCACTGGCACCGCTGGTACCGCTCCAAGCGTACTTGAACGGGGCCTTGCCGCCGTTGACTTGGGCCACGAGGACGGCGTTTTTGTCGCTCGCGCATTTGAGGGCAGTTTTTTCCAAAATACGCACCGCGAGCGGCAGCACATTTTCCGAAATGGCGACCGTAGCGGTGGCGGTGCAGCCGTTGGCATCGGTGACGGTGATGCTGCGCTGGCCGACAGCCAACTTGCTGGCGGTGTAGGTGGTTTCGCCATCATCCCACTTGAACAGGTACACGCCTGTGCCGCCTTTGGCCTGGGCCAGAGCCTTGCCATCGGCCATGCCAGTGCTGGCTGGGGCGGTGGCGGTGGCGGTCACGATGAGCGGTTCGGGCTGCTTGATGCCGATGCCCGCGCTGGCGGTAGCGCCTGCCGCGTCGGTGATGGTGACGGTGTAATTGCCTGCTGCTGCGCCAGTTGGAGATTCGCCAGTGAGGGCAGGACTACTCCAAGCATACTTGTACGGGGCCTTGCCGCCGGTGGCGGCTGCGGTGAAGGCGGCTGATTTGTCGCCCGCACATTTCACAACAGATTTCTCCGAAATGGCTACGCTGAGCGGCACGGCTTTCTCGCCGATGGTGACGGTAGCGGTAACGGCGCAGCCTTTCGGGTCGGTGACGGTGACGCTGTGCTGACCGGTAGTGAGGTGTACGGCGATGGCCATGAGTTCGCCGTTGTCCCACTTGATCTGGATGCCGGAGGCGTTGGTGGCGATGTCCACTTCGGCGGAGCCGTCGCCTTTGCCGGCGGCGCTTTCGGGCTTTTTCTGGCGGGCCTTAATTTGCAGGCGCACATCGTACACGGGGACTTCGGCGCTGCGGGCCTTGCCCTTGCTGTCGGTGACGGTGATGGTGTAGGTGCCTGCGCCTACGTTGGCGGGTTTTTCTCCCGCGAGGCCGCCGCTCCAAGCGTAGGTGTAGGGCGGCACGCCGCCGGTGACTTTGGCGAGCAGCACCGCGTCTTTGCCGTTGCCTTCGCAACTGATGGGCTGCTCTACGTAGGCGTTGAGGGTCATGGAGTAGGCTTTGTCCACCATGTAGAGGCCCTTGTCGTCGGTACCCACCCAAGCCGCGCCTTCGGCGGTGACGGCCACGCAGGTGCCGTACTGGCTGGTGTAATATTCGGGGCCACTGAACAGGTCGTAGGTACTGGCGAGCAGGTCGTAGCGGGTGAGTGCGCCCGACACGATCCACATTTTGCCTTCGGGGTCAATGTCGAAATCCGTGATTTGGCCTTCCAACTGCTTGGTATCCAGTGCCAAATCTGACCACTTGTCGCCGTTGGGGGCTTTGGAGATGTCGCCGTCGGCGAGGACGTAGATGACGGTGTTGTACTCGCGCACGCGCTGGATTTCGTAGCCCGCGAAGTCGGCTTTCCAGCGGCCGGGCGGGCCGTACATGAGACCCTGGTCGGTGCCGATCCAGAATCTGCTGAGGCGGTCTTGGTAGATGAGGGTGATTTTTTCAGACTTGAGTTTGGAGTTGGCGGGCTTGTACTGTTGCACGAGGGTGAGTTGGGGCTGGGCTTTCAGTTGAAAAAGTCCCGCCTCGTCGGTGCCGAGCCAGAGGGTGGTGGTGGCTACATCGTACCAAGCGGCGGTGATGCTGCAAGGCACACCGGCTATTTTTTTAAAATCGGCTTCGGAGAAGGCGAAGTCAGTGTTTCCGCCCCTGAATTGCAACACGTTGCGCTCTCCGGCAGCCATGCTGCGGGGGGTGTTGAGGTCGGCGGCTTTGATCTGAAAAACGCCCTTGCTGTTGGCGGCCCACTTGCGACCTTCGGCATCTACCGTGACGTTGAGTACGGGCTGAGCGCGGTCCATGGCGGTGGTTCGGGTGACTTCGAGGCCGGCTTTTTGGGCAAAAATGGGTTGGGCCAACAGAAACAACAGACTAAGTATCAACGCCGTCGGGCGGCGGGAGGGGAACAGGAACATCTTTATTGAGTGGTAAGTGATAAGTGATGAGTGCTGGACTCGTGAGAAGCCCAACTGGGTCATCGTGCGAATGCGTTTGGAGGATTTTAGGCCCGCAAAGGTAGGCGGGGCCGGGTTGAAAACAGTGGATAAACGCAAAACGGGCGTTGGG
>JAYSUY010001183.1:0-2511 GCA_043718855.1 Saprospiraceae bacterium
ATCCACACAAGCCAAGCCTTTTGGGAGGTCACCTGAGTCCGGGTTGTGTAGATATCTCCGCTTCGCTACGATATGACAATTCGTTTTTCTCTAATCTAACAAAGTAGAACTAATGACACAGTTTTTTGAACACCGCCCACTCAATTTCGACACTAAAAAAGGGCTTCCCGTCCGCCAAATACTTGTTTTGCTCGAAACCCTGTAACCCGGTGAAAGCGTCGCGCGTCATATTCGCCGCCTGTTTACACGCCGTAGGTTTAACGAAGGCGGGCCTTTCACTTTTACCTGCCGAAGCCTTAGCGTAGGCAGGGACGTAGGCACTCCTCACATTCTCGCTTTCTCACCTTTTCTCACTCATGCACCTCACCATCCGCAACCTCTCCAAAACCTACTCCAACGGGGTCAGAGCCTTACAAGACGTGTCGCTCGACATCCCGACCGGGATGTACGGCCTGCTCGGCCCCAACGGCGCGGGCAAAAGCACTCTGATGCGCACCCTCGCCACTTTGCAGGAGGCAGACAGCGGCACCGCTTGGCTGCTTCCCCCCGATGGGGGGACTGAGGGGGGTATCAATGTTTTGCAGGATAAAGAAGCGGTGCGCCGCGCTCTGGGCTACCTGCCGCAAGAGTTCGGCATCTACCCGCGCATCTCGGCGACGGATATGCTCGACCACTTGGCCACGCTGAAAGGCATCCCCAGCAACCGCCGCAAGGAAGTAGTTACGTCGCTGCTCCAGCGCGTCAACCTGTGGGAGCACCGCAAGAAAGCCGTGAGCAGCTACTCCGGCGGGATGCGCCAGCGATTCGGCATTGCGCAGGCGCTCATCGGCGATCCGAAACTCATCATTGTGGACGAGCCGACAGCTGGCCTTGACCCTGGTGAGCGCAACCGATTCTACAACCTGCTTTCGGAAATCGGTGAAAATGTGATCGTTATCCTCAGCACACACATTGTGGAGGACGTGAAGGAACTCTGCTCCAATATGGCTATCATCAACGGTGGGCAAGTGCTGTACGCGGGTTCGCCGGAGGCCGCACTGACACAGTTGGAGGGAAAAATTTGGGAAAAAGCCATCGCCAAGGCGCAGATGGAGGAGTACCAGAATCGCTTCCGGGTGATTTCGAGCAAGCTGGTGGCGGGCAAGCCGATCATCCACATCCTGAGCGAAGGTGATCCGGGCGAGGGTTTCCGCCGAGCTGAGGCGGGGTTGGAGGATGTGTTTTTTGCAAAGATTGGGGCGGCAGCATGAAACTTTGAGTAATTTTGCTCAACATATTGAGTAATTTTACTCAAAATTTTAACTAAAATGATTTTTGAACGACAGCACCGCACACAACTTTCCGCTCGCTTGGCCGAAAAACGCCGCTTCATCCAAGTGCTTGTCGGCCCCCGACAGGTCGGCAAAACGACGCTGGTGAATCAGGTGCTGGCGCAGCTGCCCGCGCACTACGCCGCCGCCGACGCGGTAGCCCATGCGGGCGCGGTCTGGATAGAGCAGCAGTGGGAAGTTGCCCGCACGCGACTGCAACAGATTGGCAGCGAGTATTTTGTGCTGGCGATTGACGAGATACAGAAGGTGCCAAACTGGAGCGAGACGGTGAAGCGGCTTTGGGACGAGGACACGCGGCTGGGCCGACCGCTGAAAGTGGTGCTGCTCGGCTCGTCGCGGCTGCTACTGCAACAGGGGCTGACCGAGTCGCTGGCCGGGCGGTTTGAGTTGACCCATGTGAGCCACTGGTCTTTTGGCGAGATGCGCGATGCTTTCGGCTGGGACGAAGGGCAGTTTGTGTGGTTCGGAGGCTACCCCGGCTCGGCAGAACTGATTGACCACGAGGAGCGCTGGAAACGCTATGTGCAGGATACGCTCATCGAAACCAGCATCTCGAAGGATATTTTGATGCTGACCCGTGTGGACAAACCTGCGCTGCTGCGCCAACTTTTTGAACTGGGCTGCGCCTACTCCGGCCAAGTGCTTTCATATAACAAAATCGTGGGGCAAATGCAGGATGCCGGCAACACGACGACGCTCGCCAACTACCTCAACCTGCTCAGCCAAGCGGGGCTGTTGTCGGGTTTGGAAAAATACGGCGGCAGCAAAATCGCGCAGCGCGGCAGCAGCCCAAAATTCCAAGTACACAACACGGCACTGCTGAGCGCACAGAGAGCGGAGACCTACGCAGCCGTGCGCCAACGCCCCGACCTGTGGGGGCGGCAAGTGGAGTCGGCCATCGGGGCGCACTTGGTCAACCACGCTTTGAGCGACGATTTCCGGGTGTTCTACTGGCGCGACGGCCACCACGAGGTGGATTTTGTGCTGGAAAAACGAGGCAAAGTCATCGGCCTCGAAGTGAAAAGCGGGGCCACCGTCCGATACTACCCCGGCATGGCGGCTTTTCAGAAAGCCTTTCAACCGGAGCGAGTGCTGCTGGTGGGCGAGGGGGGGCTGCCGTGGGAAGAATTTTTGAAAATGAACCCAGGGGAGTTGTTTTGAGCGGTACGGATTTTAGGCC
>JAYSUY010001184.1:0-2510 GCA_043718855.1 Saprospiraceae bacterium
TTTCGCGCAGCGAAGACGGCGGCAAAACCTTCTCCCCCTGGGCTGGCTGGATCATCCACCCCGACCACCACTCGTTTTGGATCAGCCCCGACGACCCGAACTACATCATCAATGGCAACGACGGTGGACTCAACATCACCCGCGACGGCGGCAAGACCTGGCGGTATGCGGAGAACATCCCGGTTGGCCAGTTTTATCACGTCGAGACCGACAACGAGTGGCCCTATAACGTGTATGGCGGCTTGCAGGACAACGGCTCCTGGGTCGGCCCGTCGGCGGTCTGGAAATCAGGCGGCATCCGCAACTCCGACTGGCAGGAGGTGTACTTCGGCGACGGCTTCGAAACCATGCCGCAGGGCGACGATGCCCGCTACGTCTATGCCCAATCACAGGGCGGAGAACTGGGCCTCGTAGACCGCAAAACCGGCGACACGAAGTACCTGAAACCGCTCCACCCCGACGGCAAAACCAAACTCCGTTTCAACTGGAACGCCGCACTGTCGCAAGACCCGTTCAACCCGCGAGCCATCTACTTCGGCTCCCAATTCGTGCATTACAGCACCGATTTGGGGCAAAACTGGCAAATCATCAGCCCCGACCTGACCACCAACGACACCTCCAAGATGCACCAAGACATTTCGGGGGGCCTGACTTTTGATGCCACCAACGCCGAAAACCACTGCACCATCGTCGCCATCAACCCCAGCCCCGTAGAGCGCGGCACCGTGTGGGTCGGCACCGACGACGGCCAGGTACAACTCACCCGCGACGGCGGCAAAACGTGGGAAAACTTTGGCAACAAACTCCCCGACGCGCCCAAAAACGGCTGGATACCGGCCATCGAGGCTTCGCCAAAAAATGCAGGCGAGGCGTTCGTGGTGCTCAACAACTACCGCCAAAACGACTGGCAGCCCTACCTCTACCACACCACAGACTACGGCAAAACTTGGAAGCGGCTGGCTGGCCCGCGCAACCTGCCCGGCACCCCTGCACAAGGCGGCAACTTCTGCCTCTCCGTGGTGCAGGATGTGGAAGCCGCCAACCTGCTCTTCCTGGGTACCGACGCGGGCCTCTACGTCTCGGTGGATTACGGCCAAAACTGGACGCTCTGGAACGGCGAGGCTTTCCCCGCCGTCCCCATCTACGACATGAAGATCCAGCGGCGCGACGGCGACCTCGTGCTCGCCACCTTCGGGCGCGGCATCTGGGTGCTCGACAACCTGAGCAAACTCCGCGAAATCGCCCGCGCCGGAGCCGCCGTGCTGGATCAGCCCTTCAAACTCTTCGCCGCCCAGCCCGGCGTACTGGCCGAATTCCGCTCCTACGACGGCCCGCGATTCGCCGCCCACGCCACCTACGAAGGCGACAACAAAGGCACCGGCGTGTATGTGCCGATGTGGATAAAGCCGGGCATCAAGGCAAAAGGCAAGGGGCAAGAGGCAAAGGACAAAGAGGCAAAAAGCGAAGGGGCAAAGGGCAAGGAGGAAAAGGACAAGGAGGCAAAAGGCAAGGAGCAAGAGGCAAAGGACAAGGAGGAAAAGGACAAGGAGACAAAAGGCAAAGAGCAGGAAGCGAAGGACAAAGACAAAAAGCCCGAAGGAAAAGGCGGTGGGGAAAAGAAAAAGGAAAAAATCACCGTCTCGGTTTTCTCCATAACCGGCGACACGCTGCGCCGCTTCAAGTTCACGCCCGACAGCGCGTTTGGCGGTATTTACTGGGGTATGGACACGCGCGGGGTGCGTTTTCCTTCCAAAAACGAACCCAGCCCCGACCAACTCGAACCCGGCGGCGGCCCCCAAGTGCTGCCCGGCGAATACTGGGTGAAGGCCGACTATATGGGCTACCGCGACTCCATGCGGGTGCGCGTGATGGACGACCCCCGCCTCAACATCACCGCCGCCGAGCGCACGGCCCGCACCGCTGCCGTCCGCGATTTGCACAAGACTGTGGAGCGTGTCACGAAGGCCTACGAGCGGCTGAAAGAAGCCGAAAAAACCATCAGCCTTGTGGAGAGTCAGTGGGCCAACGTGCCGGACAGTACCAAAAAAGAAACCCTCAAACTCGGCACGGCCATCAAGGACTCGATCTCCGTTTTAAAGGAAAAATTCTTCCAACACAAAGAGGTGAAGGGCATACAGCGCGACCCGGACAACATCAACGCCAAGATGTTCGACGCGCTCGGCTACATCGGCGGCAACCAGGGCGCGCCCAACGCTGCCGCCCAGACGGCTGTGGCTACCGCAAAAAGCCAAGCCGAGGAACTCATCGGCAAGGTCAACGCGCTGTTTGATACACAATGGAAGGACTACCGAGCAAAAGTGGAGGCCGTGCGGTACTCGCTGTTCAAGGATTTTGAGAAGTTGTAAGCATCGGTAGCACGGCGTTTACGCCGTCGGGACAAGGGGCGTTTACGCCCATGAATCAGGCTAATGCACTGTCATCGCCGTAAACGGCGCGTTTCCCGACGGCGTAAACGCCGTGCTACCGATGAAACACCCCTTTTTACGTTT
>JAYSUY010001185.1:0-2508 GCA_043718855.1 Saprospiraceae bacterium
TGATTGGTGTACCAGTCACCAATCAACCAGTCACCAGTCAACCAATCACCGAACTAACCGCCGCCCTCACACTCCCGAACTTCAACAGCAAGCCCTTCGAGGTCTCGTAGTCCAGCCCCGTCGCTTCGGCCACCATGAGGGTGCCGCGATCCACCAGTTTGTGGTTGCTGAGTTGCATATCCACCATTTTGTTGTCCTGCACCCTGCCGAGGCGGATCATGGTGGCGGTAGAAATCATGTTCAGGATGAGTTTTTGGGCCGTGCCGGCCTTCATGCGGCTGCTGCCGGTCACGAACTCTGGCCCCACCACTGCTAGGATCGGGTAATCCGATTCGGCCAGCACAGGTGCGCCGGGGTTGCAGGTGATGCAGCCGGTGGCAATGCCCTGCTCGCGACAGGCCCGCAGCCCATGCACGACGTAGGGTGTGCTGCCCGAAGCGGCGATGCCCACCACCGTATCCAACGGGCTGATTTGCCAAGCCGAGAGGTCGTCCCAAGCCTGCGTAGTGCTGTCCTCGGCGTTTTCCACCGCCCGGCGTATGGCTTGGTCTCCTCCCGCGATGATGCCGACCACCCAATCGTGTGGCACTCCGTAGGTAGGCGGGCACTCCGAAGCGTCCAAGATACCCAGTCGCCCGCTCGTACCCGCGCCGATGTAGAACAGCCGCCCGCCTTCGCGCATCTTCGGCACCACCGACTCCACCAGCGCCTCGATCTGTGGGATGGCCTCGGCCACCGCCAGCGGTACGGTGCGGTCTTCGGTGTTGATGTGGGTGAGCAGTTCGTGTACACTCATCTGCTCCAAGTGGCGGTAGGGAGAG
The DNA here is from genome assembly GCA_043718855.1 of Saprospiraceae bacterium. GTDB lineage: Bacteria > Bacteroidota > Bacteroidia > Chitinophagales > Saprospiraceae > M3007. Next base: position 822 of record JAYSUY010001185.1, read on the forward strand.
GCGGATTCGGTAATTTTTTCCATGATGGCGAAAAAGAAAAAAGGCTAACCAACTGCTGAACAGTTAATTAGCCTTATATTTTGCGGACTGGACGGGACTCGAACCCGCGACCTCCGCCGTGACAGGGCGGCATTCTAACCAACTGAACTACCAATCCTTGCTTCTAAAAGCGGGGCGAAGATAGAACCGCTCGTTTTAAACAGCCAAATGTTTTTCCTTAAAAATTTAACTTTGTCGCCGCTCCTGTCGCCCACTGGGTGCGGCACAGCAAGAACATTTTTACCACAAACCTTTGACCATCAACAACAATGGCCTTTCAAAAAAAACGCCCGACACAGCCCCTCACCCCCGATGAGGCACTGGTGAAATTGGAATCCTTTTGCGCCTACCGCGAGCGTTGCGCCAAAGAAGTGCGTACTCGACTGGCCGAACTGGGTGTACGCGGCGAGATGGCCGACCAAATTGTCGAGGTGCTGCGGGAAGATGGATTCTTCAACGAGGAGCGGTTCGCGGTGGCTTTCGCTGGCGGCAAATTCAGGATGAACCACTGGGGCCGGGTGCGCATCAGGATAGAACTTCGGATGCGCGACATTGCGCCAGACATCCTGCAACACGCGCTGGATTCCATCGACGAAGCCGAATACCTTGCTGTGCTGCGGCAGTTGGCCGAAAAAAAACGAGCACATTACGGGGACGATCACAATGCCCGCGAAAAAACGATTGCTGCGCTGCTGCGGTCGGGCTTTGAGCAGGATTTGGTTTTTAGGGCAGTATGAGGATTTGGTTATTCGGTGATCCGGGTGCCGTGCTGCATCCCCAAATCACCACCCTAGCCCAATCCCCAATGCCGTGCTATTCCTGCTTAAACACCACCACCAGCGTCCCCTGTTCGGGGCTGAGCACCTTGTCGACGCTCACCGAGATGCCCGGCTGTACCGTCTTGGCTTCGCCGAGACGCATCTCAGAGCGGTTGTTTTCGATGATGTCGGCCCAAGCGCGGAGCGGCTGCTGTTTGGGCGAGAGGCCGCTGAGGTAAGCCAGTTCGCGGGTGGCTTCCTTCATCCACGACGAGTCGGCGATGGCAGAAAAATCGCCCCGCACCGTGAATCGGTATTCCTGCCGGGTCTCCTGACATACTTCCTGATTGATTTCGAGCAAGGTGCCTGTTTCGAGCAGTACACTTTCGAGTGATTGGGTACCCTGCACTTCAAAATTGTAGGCCCGCACACCGGGCTGATTGGCCTCGAACACGGGCGAAGGCTTGAACTTACAAGGCTGTGGGCCCGACTGGCAGGCGGCGAACAGGGCGGTGGCGAGGAGGGTGGCGAGGATGTTTTTCATGGTGCGAAAGTAGTGACTCCGGTTAGGCACGAGGCAAATTGGAACACCGAAAAGACGGATACTGCCGATAAGTACCCCGACACAAATATTGAACAGAGTAGCACGACACAAATGTCTCGCAAAGGCGCAGAGTCGCAAAGTGTTGATTTTAGGACTTTCGCAAAACCCTGAAAGGGTTGAACGTGAATAGCCCCGGATGCAATCCGGGAGAATTGTGTGGTGTGTTTCAAACAACCCTGAAGGGGTTGAACGTGAATATTTTAGGTACAAATCAATACAAGTTCAACCCCTTCAGGGTTGCTTCCACATTCATTCATAAAACCCGGATTGCATCCGGGTCTATTCA
>JAYSUY010001186.1:0-1000 GCA_043718855.1 Saprospiraceae bacterium
GATGTACTGCCTGATGAGTCCGTTTGTGTTCTCGTTGAGGCCCCTTTCGCAAGATCGGTAGGGGTGGGCGAAGAAGACCGGGGCGCCGAGTTGTTCTGCGATGAGCAGTGGAGAAATCTCTGAATGTTGTCTGGGCGGTATGATTTTACCCAGAAGGTGGATGACGAGGGTAGTAAGAGACATGAACATCCGCTTTTTTGTGCGTGAAGCCCCAAAAGTAGACTTCCAAACTTTTATCAACCGCATCAACTTTCATCAACCACTACCCCTTCCCCAGCACCAGCACGGCCATGCTGCGCACGTCATCCACCAGCACCGTTTTGAACGGCTCCAGCCAGTGGAGTTGGTGTCGCAGCATCTGGGTTTCGAGCATGGGCCTGGTGAGCAAATACCGGTCGGTGCCATCGGGTAGGTGGAATCGGCCATGCCCCAGCGGCACTATTATTTCTTCCAAGCCCACATCGGTGGCCACCCGGACAAAAAGCGATCCGCCGGGTTTCAGCACACGGATCATCTCGCCAAACATCTGCTCAAAATGGGCGTGGTTTTCTGCAAAATGCAACACCGCACAGGAAATAATGTGGTGAAAACTGGCCGCTGGGAAAGGCATGGACTCCACCTGCGCGACCAAAAAACGACCGGCTGGCAGTCCCGGATAATTTTGTTTCAAAGCCTCCACGGCTTCCGGGCTTTGGTCGGTGCCAAACACCTGAAAGCCCTGCTGCATAAACCAGTGGAGGTTGCGCCCACCGCCCGCGCCAGCGTCCAGTATGGACTCTGGCGGCGCATATCGGCCCTTCATCATTTGGTCGAGCAGGTTGATATCAGTGGTGCCGAGCAACGGAGCGAGGTGGTGCATGATGCTGTTTTGGGGCGAAAATACGGGGTAAAGGCGATAAAAATGCAGGTTAGAAGCCCTCCTTTCAGTTGAAACGCCCAGAGCAGCGTGTCATGCAGAGGCGTAGCCGAAGCATCTGAGGCCGAAGGCCGAGGGGTTTCG
>JAYSUY010000120.1:0-2303 GCA_043718855.1 Saprospiraceae bacterium
AGTAATTCTACTGCATGGCCTACCAACAAGATGGGCTGCCCCGAGTATCGGGGCAGCCCATCTTTATTAGACTTGTTGCCGTGGTGAAACGTACACTACTGGATATTTTGATTTCACACAACGCCACGACGACACAACGAATTGGCTTTGAATGACTTAGTCATATCGCCGTTGTGGCGTTGTGGCGTTGTGTGAACAATATCCAGTAATGTGAGTGAAGGGTACAGTTACTGCTTCACGACTTTCATGGTTGCCACACGCCCCTGCGCATCGGCAATACGTGCCATGTACACACCTGCTGGCATTTTATCGAGGCTGATCTGCGCCCGGCTGACACCCTCGTACTGCTGTGTAAACACTTGGCGGCCTGTCAAATCAATCAACTCAACACGACCAATTTGGCCTTCGGCCAAGCTGATTTCCACATCAGAAGCCGTTGGGTTGGGGCTGATGAAAATTCCGGTGAGGCCGCCAGCAATGTTTTTTACCCGAGTTGTGGTGGGTGAGAAGTAGGTCTGCATCAGGCGATTTTCTTCACCGATAAGCAGGCTGTCAGTATCCGGGCAGTTTTCAAAAATCCATGCGAAGAACTCTTCGTCGGTAGCAAATGTCGGTGCGCTCAGCCAGCAGGCAGGTATATCGACCACCACCGTGCTGTCGCAATTGGCTGCGATGTACTGCAAAAACTCCTGGAATGTGTTCACGCTGGCCGGGATGTTTTGCAAGCAAATGGGCAATTCCACCCAAGTCGTGTCGGTCGGGAGCGGGCAGTTTTCGAGCGCATAGCACAGCACATCGTGTACGCAAGCAAAGGGGCCAGCACCCTCAAGGCAATCGTAACCTTGCGCAATAAGATCAGTAATGGCCTGATTCACAGCAGCCGTATCGCAATCGCCGCCAGTCGTATCCACTGGAGCACAGTTTTCAAAAGCAAACTCCAGCACCTCGTCTACACAAACAAACGGTCCGGCACCTTCCAAACAATCGAAGCCATCAGCAATCAAATCGGCCACCAACTGATCTACGATGAGCGAATCGCAGAGATCACCGCCCGTTGTATCTTCCACAAATGGGCAGTTTCCCATCACAAAATCAAACACATCGAACACACAGTCAAAGGGCCCAGCACCCACCAGGCAATCAGCACCTTCGGCAATCAGATCGGCCACCAACTCATTCACCACCGCTGAGTCACAAGGGTTACACTCAGTAGTGTCGATCACAGGCGGGCAATTTTCAAAAGCAAACTCGAACACGTCGTCCGCGCAAGCAAACGGCCCTGCACCTTCGAGACAATCAAAACCCTCCCCAATCAATATCTCTATCAATTGGTTCACTACTGCCGAATCGCAAGGATCTCCCCCCGTAGTGTCAATCAAAGGAGGACAATTTTCAAAAGCGTAGCTGAACACATCCGTCACACAGGCAAACGGGCCAGCCCCCTCCAGGCAATCAAAGCCCTGAGCGACCAGATCAGCCACCAACTGGTTCACCACCAGCGGGTCGCAGAATCCACCGCCCGTCGTGTCGATCACCGGAGGGCAGTTCTCGAAGGCAAAATCGAGCACATCATCTACACAATCAAATGGCCCAGCCCCCTCAAGGCAATCAAAGCCTTCCGCAATCAGGTCGTCGATCAATTGCTCCACCACCGCTGGGTTGCAGGGGTCGCACAGCGTAGTATCTTCTACGGGTGGGCAGTTTTCAAAAGCGTAGTTGAACACATCGTCCACGCAGGCGAACGGACCAGCCCCGTCGAGGCATTCGAAACCGCTCACAATCAATTCATCGATCAACTGGTTCACCACCGCCGGGTCGCAGGGGTTGCCACCCGTCGTATCCACCACCGGTGGGCAGTTTGCAAAAATGTAGTCGACCGCATCGCCCACACAGGCGAATGGGCCAGCACCTTCCAAACAGTCGAAGCCTTGACTGATGAAATCTTGGACCGCTTGATTGACCACAATCGGGTCGCAGTTGTTGCCGGTCTGAGCGATGGCTTTGCCAAAACCGATACTGACAAAGAGGAGAAGCAGGAAAATAGTCTTTTTTAGCATTGTCTTTAAAATGTTGTGGTGTGAAAAAATTGGAAACAATGCTCCTTAGATGAGTGCCGCCTATCCCCCCCCTCATCCATACCCCCACTTTTTTTTCTAGCCGTTTCTAATCTCAACACCCTGCCTTTTTTTGACTATTCAAGACAAAACATAATGACCTGCATGCGCTGACTCTGCGCATGCCGTTTGTTTGCCTTCTTATTTTTCAGCAAAATGGAAGTCCGCTCTGACGAACAACTCCTGCTC
>JAYSUY010000013.1:0-6876 GCA_043718855.1 Saprospiraceae bacterium
CTCCCCTTCCGCCTTGGCGGAGAGGGGTCGGGGGAGGGGTTGACGCGGGCGGCGTGCAACTTGCGCCACCATAACCAGCCCAACACCACCCACTCCGCCCAGCGCCCAAAATCCGTCCACCGCCAGCCCAGCACCGCTGCGTTGCGCAACCAGCCGCCGATGCCTTCCGCCCGCTCGAAAGCCCCGGCCCACGGCGAGCCAGCGTGGTAGCCCACCCAGCCCGTAGCACTCCAATGCCACCAGAGAAATGCCGCACCCAGCAGGAAACCGGGTAGAAAGGGGAGAAGAGTTTGAAGTTTGAAGTTTGAAGTTTGAAGTTGCACACCCCACCGAGATACCGAGTGCTGGCGCAACTTCAAACTTCGAACTTCAAACTTCAAACGCTCCCAAACTTCAAACTTCAAACTAAAAACTGCCCACATCGCCAGCGCCGCCGCCGTCATCATGCCCCGCATACTCACCGTGCAAAGCCCTGCGACGGCCACCAGCACGAACCAGCGATTTTTACCCAAAATGCCCTCCACCGCCAGCAAAAACCAAGTCACCAGCACCACATCGGGGCTGACGAGCGCACTCTGGCCAGCCAGCACCGGATCGAGCAGCGCGAGTGGCACCAGCCACCACGCCCAGCGCGGGCCCCCCAGCCGGAGGCCGAGGCGGTAGAGCAGCCACACGTTGGCGAGCAGGAAAGGCAACATCGCCCAGTGGCTCACGGGCAGGGTTTTTCCGAAAAAAGTCCACATGGCAGCCAGATACCAGCCCAAAAAAGGCGGGTGTCCGCTGTCCACCTCCGCAGGGAGCGGCGACCAAGCGAGACCGTTTTCGTAAAAATGGTGGGCGTGTTTGGAGGCCAACTGCACCGTATCCCAGAAGAATGGGTCGTGCTGCACCGAGCAGACGAAGGCCACGACGGTGGCTACACAGATGGCCGATGGAAGGAAGCGAAGCATGGGGCGAAGGTAGGAGCAAGGGGCAAACAGCAAAAGGCAAATAGCAAACTCAGCAAAGCGAAATACGCCACCACTCACCACTTAACACTTATCGCTCCATTTCACCACCGCACCCCCACCCGCAGCCACACCGAGCGGCCTGTGCCGTCCACACCGGAGCCGTGCATCCGGTAGGCTTCGTTGGCGAGGTTGTGGAGTTCTGCGCTCAGTGTCAGCCACTTGCGTTCCCAGGAACTGTGCAGGTTGACAATGGCCCAGCCCGGCGTACCAGTATCGGCGATGCGGTTGTCGTCCACATCGGCTTTGGCGAGGCGGCGTTGCCAACTGGCAAAAACCGACTCCGCGCGGATACCAAACGCCTCGCCACCCTGCCAACGCAGCACCACTCGACCATGCGCAGGTGGGATGCGGCGCACCGGCTCGCGGTTGGTTACATTCTGGCCATAGGTGTAGGTAAAATGGCCCGTCGCCGTCCAGCGGCGGCCCATGCGCCACTCGGCCTCGGCTTCCAGTCCGCGCAGGTAGGCTTGGCCGATGTTTTCCTTGCGGTACACGGCGTAGCCCTGAATCGAATCGCTGGTGCGTACCCGCCCGACGAGGTCGGTAAGGGCCGTGTAATAGCCCGCCAGCGTGGCCGAAAACCGGTTGCCCTGATATTTTGCCCCCAACTCTGCGGTGTGCGAGCGCTCGGGGCGGAGGTCAGCGTTGGGCGTTTCGTAGCGGAAATCCACGATGCCCAGTGTGCCGAGGTCGTCCACGTTGGGTACCCGGAAGGCCGAGTTGTAGGTGGCGTAGAGCCAAGTTTTTTGGCCTATTTTTCTGGAAATGCTCGCGTTGCCCACCAGTGCAGAGGGCTGGATGCTGACTTGGCCCAGCGTCTCGTCAATCATGTTGAGCCGAAAAAACGAGCCACGCAGCCCGGCTTGCAGTTGCCAGCGGTCCCAGTTAACATTGTGGAGGGTGTACACCGCCGCGCTGCTCATGCTGGCACCGTCGGGGTAGAGGCCGCGCTTGGCAACGGGTGTCGCAACTCCCGTCTGCTCCTCGCGGGTACTGCCCACTTGGTCAAGGTAAATTTCTGCACCGGTTTGAGCGTCCCACCGGTGTGCAAGGCGGGAGTGGAAATTGGCCAAAATGCCTACCGTGCGGGTGTCGTCACGCTCGCGTAGGGTTTTGTCGCTGCCGTTTTTGCGGCTCTGGCGGCCCTCAGTTTGGCGTTGCCACGAGACCGTCAGCGACGGATCAGAAAACCAACGATTTTTATTGTCCCAGTGCTGCAAGCGCACATACCCAAACTGCCGCCGTTGTGGGTCAAACTGGTTGACGGCAAAGTTTTCCAACTGGATTTTGTGAAAAATGGGTACCTCATTTTGCTGCAAATCTTGCCAGAGCGCGGTGACCTGTAGGTTTTTGCCCAAAACAGTGTGTAGTTTGGCGTTGTACGACCACTGCGTGTAGCCCGTCGGTGCCAGCCGCCCGATGCCCTGGCCCGCCACCAAATCTCCGAAATCGCGGTAGGCCGTGCCGAGCCAGACCTGAGTTTGTTTTTTGGTGTAACTCGTCGAGACGGCACCCGATTGCTCCATGGCCTGCGAAGCGGCTTGCCAAGTGGCTTGGCCATGCCAACCTTCCGGCTCGTTCAGATTGGTGGTCTGCACATTCACCACGCCGCCGATGGCATCGCTGCCGTACTCCACCGAGCCGCTGCCGCGCAGCACCTCGATGCGGCCCACGCTCACCGGGTCGAGGGTGTTGAGGTACTGGTTGGGGCCGGAGCGGAAAGTGGCGTTATTGAGCCGGATGCCATCTACGAGCAGTAGGGTTTGCTGCCCTGTGAGGCCGCGCACGAAGGGCGAGCCGCCGCCGTGATTGGTTTTTTGTAGCCAAACCCCGGCAGTGCCAGACAGGGCCTCCGGCACGGTGCGCACAGGTCGCTCGCGCAGGTCGCGGGGGCTGATGACGGTGACGGAGCGGGCGGTTTCGTTGCTGAGCGTGACGCGCCGCCGTGCGGTGACGACGATCTCGCGGGTGAGTTGGACGGTGGCAGGGGTAAGTTTGAGGGTGATGGGAGGGCTTATCGGCTGAGGGAATCGGCCAGTCTGGCAAAGAATAGGATCAAGTATACGGTAACCGCCATCTTCGGAAGGCCAGAACACTCGCCCACCGTTGGGGTCGGCAGCATTGAGCGGTGTAAAACCAATGGCGTACACGGCAAACTGCCCATCCTGCTCGTACAGGCGATAAGTCGTGTCGGCCATGATTTCAAAAGTGCCATCAGCACGGGTGATGACCGTCTCGCGGCTGTCAGAATTATATACCCGCGCTCCGGCCACTGGCTGACTGGTGCCTCGCTCCACCACCCTACCCGCGATGCGGACAAGGGCCTGGGCGGTCGTTTTTTCAGAAAAAAATAGGAGCGACAGTGCGGCACAGGCGAGGCGGAGGAGGGCTTGCCCGACGAAGCCTGGGCGAAGTAGGGAGTGTTTCATGCCACGAATTTCGCGTAACGGCAGCGAATGGGGAGGTTAAATTTCTGTGTCGTCAAGCACGGCTGGCACGGTAAGTTTCCTAAACCTTTGAGGTTTAGGAAACGTGGCTACTTAAACACTTCGGAGAGCGGAAGTTCGATATCCAAAACGCTGTCTTTCAGCACTTCTCGGTAGGAGTACACTTCAAATTCGTCGGGCGAGGAATAGACGTACACAGATTTGGGATCAGGAAAAACGAGCCAATAGGACTGTATGCCGGCATCGAAATACTGGCGGCGCTTGATGAGCAGGTCAATGTGGTTTTGGGTGGGCGAGATGATTTCGATGGCGCAGAGCGGCAGGTCGGTCATCTTGATTTCTTCTTCGCCGTATGCCATAGGCCCATAAATTGCCAAATCAGGAACACGGTCTTTGACGGGCAAGTCGAGGCTGATTTCAGGAAGGAGCCTGAATGAGTCGCCATATTTCGAGCGAATGAGGAAATTTAGGTTACCCTGAATGATGGAGTGGTGCTTGCTGGGCATAGGCTTGTCGCGTTCGAGTTCGTACTCCGTGAGCGTTTCGGTGAGTTCTTCTGTGAACATAGTGCGCGTATTTTTTTGACAAAAGTAGGGAAAGCACGGGCTTTTTGAAAGCATAAAATGCGTCACTCCACCGCTTTCACCTTGATACGACCCTTCGGCACCAAGATTTTCCAGTACGAAAAATCCTGCTCGGCTTCCAGCCCGTAGCCGTAGATGACCTCGCCCGGCTTGGTGACTTTCACAAATTTTTCGGTGGAGACTTTGGCCGTGCGTTCGTCCCAGATGAGTTCTTCGGTCTCCAATTTCTCCTGCCTGCTGGTCACCAACACCACGCTGTCGCGGGCGGTGATGCGGCCTTTGTCCTGCTGACGGACAGCAGTTTTGGCCGTGATGGTACTTTTCACCGACAGGTCAGGCTCCAAAAAATCGATCTGTACGCCTTCGGGAAATTCCTGCCGGGGGTCTTCGCGCTCGGTGAAGTTGTGCAGCACTGGCCCACGCACCCGCACCCGCACCACCGCGCTATCGGAGTACAGGATTTCCACGTCGCGGCCCACTTCCACGGCTGTGTCGTCCTGGGTGTAGATTTTCCGCTCGCGATCCGAAGTGAGGTCGCAAGCAAAAAGCAGTATGCAAAAGGCAAAAAGCAAAAAGCAAATTCCTGCCCATCCAGTCTTTGCGCCTTTGCGCCTTTGCGAGAAATCCATGGCGCTATTTTTCACGAAATCAAGGATTTAAATGCAAACCGGAAGGCCAGTAGCAGCCCGACGACGATGAGAAGCAGGTACAGAACGGGTACATTGACCCAAGCCACGATGTGCAGGCGGCTGAGGAAAAACATGAGAATGAACACCGCGCCGATCATCAGCATCAGGCTGGAGAGTTTGCCAAAACCGGGGATGTACTCGAACGGCGCGTTGCGGCGCACGATGGCGAGCGTGGCGATCATCGAGACGATGGGCAGCACCTGAGTGAGCAAGTTGGCGTTGAAAATACTGTTGCCCCGCTCAAACAGGAACAGGTAAACGGCCAGCGCAGCAGCAAAAATACCCGGCACACAGGCCAAGAACACCAAGGCGGAGTACAGATATTTCCAAGGTGAGAGGTGGCCTTCGCCGCGCCCCATCACGTTGGAGAGCAGGGCGGTGAGCGGTATGCCGAGGAAAAAAAGCAGCAATGCCGCAGGGTTGGCGGAGAAATAGTCGAAGAGTTCTTGTAGCGTCATGTGACTGGTGGATTGGTGATTGGTGGACTGATGATGGGTGGACTGGTCGGTCAGAGCGGAATCGAGCGGCAATTTTACATCCGCGTTGGGCTATCTGGGCTGGTTCCGATAAATTTTTCCACTTTCGCGCCTTCACCCGCCGTAGCCTACGGCGAAGGCGGGTCGCTCAGCAGTCCGCTTGACTAAGGCGGCCTCTCACCCTCTCACCCTCTCTCCTCGCTCATGCCCGCAGAACTTCGCCGCACCCTCACCCTCTACGCCCTCACGATGGTTGCCGTTGGCAGCACCATCGGCAGCGGCATCTTCCGCACACCAGGCAAAATCGCGCTGGAAATGCACCTGCCCGAATACGTGATCGCCCTCTGGGTGCTGGGCGGCGTGGTGGCCCTCACTGGTGCACTCACTTTCGCAGAGATGGGCAGTATGTTCCCCGGTGCGGGCGGATTGTACGTCTATCTGCGCGAGGCTTACGGCAATGGCGTAGCCTTCCTGTACGGGTGGATCATCCTGTTTGTCAGTACATCGGCCAGCATCGCCGCGCTGTCGGTGGTGTGCGCTGAGCACCTGCTGTACCTCGGCGGCATCACAAATTTAGTGTGGAAAATTCCGCTTTGGGGCAAGCAAGTGTACACCATCTCGCTGGCCTCGCTGTGGGGGCTGGGCATCACGGTTTTCCTCACCGTCGTCAACCTCTTCGGGGTGAAAATCGGCGAGTGGATCGCCAACCTGTTCACGGGCGCCAAACTGCTGGGGCTGGCGATGATCATACTGGCGGGGTGGTGGTTTGTGCAGCCCGGTGCAGCCGAAGCCAACGCGGCCAGCACTTTCGTGAACACGCCGCCGACGAGCCTGTACAGTGCCTTCGCAGTAGCCTTCGTGGGCGTGCTGTGGTCGTATGGCGGCTGGCAACACGCCTCGTACATGGCGGGCGAAACCCAAAATCCGCAGCGCACTGTGCCTCGTGCCATGATGCTGGGCGCAGCCATCGTGACGCTGGTGTATGTGCTGGCCAATGTGGCCTACATGCGCTTGCTCCCGCTTGAGCAGATTGCCAATTCCAAGACTGTGGCCGCCGATGCAATGAACACCTTGGTGCCCTGGGGCGGAGCGGTGATGGCTGCGCTGATCGCCATCAGCACCTTCGGCACCACTGGCATTTACTGCATGACCTCGCCGCGCATCTACTATGCAATGGCAAAAGATGGTGTTTTCTTTCAAAAATTAGCCGAAGTACACCCGCGCTGGAAAACACCAGTGAATGCCATACTCATCCAGAGCGCGTGGTCGGTGTTCCTGCTGCTGTTCTGGGGCACGTTCGAGAACCTGATCGAGTACGTCACCTTCATTGACTGGATCGGGCTGATGCTGGTGGGCACCACGATTTTCGTGTTTCGCCACAGACAAAAAAAGGCGGCAGCGCGAGGAGAAACAATGGCCCAAATGCCCACCTACCGCACTCCGCTGTACCCGATCATACCGATCATTTTTGTAGCGATCTGCCTCTGGTTCATCTCGTTCATGCTGATTGACAACCCAGTGAAGGCAGGGGCCGGCATTTTCGTGGTGGCGATGGGCTGGCTGGCGTATAGGAAATTGAGAATAGAAAATTGAGGTAACAACTTAGCCCACTCGCCCACCACACAGGATTGGAAAACGGATGAAACGGATTGACCAGATTTGAACGGATT